>NZ_JAZHPF010000020.1 GCF_036543075.1 Deinococcus sp. YIM 134068 | reverse complement strand
GGAGTACGTCGCAGCTAAAACCATCGGGAGCCGCAAGGCAGGTGTCTAGGCTGTGGCGCATGACTGGGGTGAAGTCGTAACAAGGTAACTGTACCGGAAGGTGCGGTTGGATCACCTCCTTTCTACATCGCTCCGCATCTCTCTTCGCCACCAACAGTCACTGCTGTTCCTGATACCCCCTGCGAAAGCGGGGGGTGTGCGTTTTGGGAGGCGGGCCGAATACTCGAACGTGGGTGTTCGGCCCGCCTCCTTTTCAGTTCGGCGTCTCGTTCCAGGCATGATCGAGAAATTGCCGCACGTCCAGCGTGCAGGGGTCCTCCTCCAGGCCGCGCACCTCCTGTTCCAGCAGGCGGATGGCACGGCGGAACGCCTGACGGTCGAGGTCGGGCAGGCCGCGTTCGTTGTTCCAGCGGCGCAGTTCGCAGGTCAGGGTCGCCAGCTCGTACGGGTCGCCGCTCACCAGAATCTCGGTGACGCGGCGGTGGCGGGCGGCCCACTGGCGGGGGAGGTTGAGTTCGGTGCTCGTCCGGAGGCGGCGCAGCAGGGTCGGCATGTCCTGAAGGGTGAGGGCGGCGCGCAGGCCGGTGCCCAGGGGCGCGTTCACGGGCACATAGGCGCGGCTAGACGTGTTCGGGAACTCCACCTGATAGTAGGCGTGCGTCTCTCCGGTCACCGGACGCTGACATGTTCCGCTGACGACGCCGATGCCGTAGGGCGGAAGGACGACACGATCACCGATCCGAAACGCAGGGCTTTTCACCGGGGCACCTCTTTCGCTGTTCACTGTGAACTCTGGGGAGCGGAACGGTCGTCCTGAGTCGGTCGTCACCCTCGGGACGGCGTGGGGCCGAGCCTTCCCCGCCCGTCACCCGGCACCGGAACGTCGGCGGCCCAGCGGGAGGGCTGGGCCGGACTCGGATTCAGGACTGTGCAGGGATCGGCTGCGAGAGTTGCGCGGTCCGCAAGCAGAGGAAGGACGCCTGGGGCCGCATGATTCTCACCTTATCAGCCCTTCGTGAGAGATAGATCACAATGGGGAGACGGTCAAGTGCCCCCACGTGGGACCACAAGGTCCAGTAGGGCGTCCAGGCTCAGGGCCAGGAGGGCGGCAAGCAGTGCTCCCGCAAGGACGAGGCCCGTGTTCTGCTGCGACAGACCGTCGATGATGGGCTGGCCCAGCCCCCCCGCCCCGAGCGCCGCGCCGACCGTCGCCGTGCCAACGTTGTAGACCGTCGCCGTGCGGACGCCCGCGAGGAGGACGGGCCAGGCGAGCGGGAGTTCGACGTGCCACAGCCTCTGCCGCCCCGTCATCCCCATGCCGCGCGCCGCGTCCAGCACGCCCGCGTCCACGGCGAGGAGGCCCGCGACGGCGTTGCCGACGACGGGCACGAGGCCGTAGGCGACCAGCCCCAGCAGCGTCGGCGGCCAGCCGAAGCCCAGGGTGGGCACGGCGAGCGCGAGGATGGCGAGGGTGGGCACGGTCTGCCCCAGGCCGACGAGCGCCTCCGCGAGGTGCCGCAAAGCCTCCCGCCCCGGCCTCGTGACGGCGACGGCGAGGGGCAGCCCCAGCCCCAGCACGGCCCCCGTCGCCAGCCCCACCAGGGCGAGGTGCGTCAGGGTGAGCCTCCACAATGGCGGCTCGAAGGTGAGCGGGCCGCCCGGCGAGAGGGAGGCCAGCAGCCGGGGCAGCACGCCGGGGAGCAGGCACAGGGCGAGCAGCGTGGGCCAGACGACCACGCCCCAGGGGAGACACCGAAGTGGGCGGGCGGAGAGCGCCACCGTCACGCCCGCCCCCCGTCCACCCGCAGGTCGGCCCAGCGCAGGACGCCGCGCGTCACCCCATCCTCGGTGACGGCGAGGGCGTCCACCCCCTCGCGCAGCATGACCCCGAGGGCGCTGCGGGCGTCCAGGGCGGCGTCCACCTGCGGCAGACCGTCCGCGTCGCCGGGCCGCGCGAACTCGGCGGCGGGGCGGCCCGCGAGGAGGCGCAGGGGCGCGTCCTCCCCCAGGAAGGAGCGCACGAACGGGCTGGCGGGCTGACCCAGCAACTCGCCCGGCGTGCCGAACTGGACGAGCGTACCCCCCCGCATCAGGGCGAGGCGGTCACCCAGTCTCAGCGCCTCGTCGATGTCGTGGGTGACGAGCACGACCGTCTTTCGGAGCCGCCGCTGGATGTCGCGGAAGGCGTCCTGTAACCGCTCGCGGGCGAGGGGGTCGAGCGCGCCGAAGGGTTCGTCCATCAGCAGCACGGGCGGGTCGGCGGCGAGGGCGCGGGCCACGCCGACCCGCTGGGCCTGCCCGCCCGAGAGGGCACCGGGCCGCTGGTCGCGGAACACGTCCGGGTCCAGCCCCACGAGGTCGAGCAGCTCGTCCACCCGGCGCGCCGTTGCCCGGCGGTCGCGGCCCAGCAGCTCCGGCACGGTCGCCACGTTCTGCGCGACGCTGAGGTGGGGAAAGAGGCCGATCTGCTGGATGACGTAGCCGATGCCCCGGCGCAGCTCCTCCGGGCGCAGGGTCCGCGTGTCGCGCCCGCCGAGGAGGACCCGCCCGCCGCCCGGCTCGGTGAGGCGGTTGATCATCCGCAGGGTGGTCGTCTTGCCGCAGCCCGAGGGGCCGAGCAGGGCCGTGACCTCGCCCTCGGGGAAGGTGAGGCTGAGGTCGCGGACCGCGTAAGCCTCGCCGTACCGCTTCTCCAGGTGCTGAAGCTCGATCACGCCGCCTCCCTCCCGGCAACCCGTCCGAGCCTGTGCCCCAGCAGGACCTCCAGCCCGCGCAGGGCCGCGTCCAGCCCCAGGGCGAGGAGTGCGGCGGGCACGGCCCCGAGCAGGATGAGGTCGGCGGCGGCGCTCTGAAGTCCCTTGAAGATGTACACGCCCAGCCCCCCCGCCCCGATCAGGGCGGCGACGGCGGCCACCCCGACGAGCAGAACCGCCGCCTGCCGCAGCCCTCCCAGCCACACGGGGAGCGCCAGCGGCAGCCGCACCCGCCAGAACAGTTGCCCCGGCGACATGCCCATGCCCCGCGCGGCGTCTACCACGCTGGGGGGCACGCCGCGCAGCGCGACCACCCCGTTTCGCAGCACGGGGAGCAGCGCGTAGAGGGTCAGGGCGACGAGCGCGGGCGCTGTCCCGATGCCGCTCACGCCCAGGTCGCGCAGGGCGGGAAACGCGGTGGCGAGGGCCGAGAGCGGCGCGATGAGCAGCCCCAGCAGCGCGAGGCTGGGGACCGTCTGCACCGCGTTTGCCAAGCCCAGCACGAGCGATGCCACCCGCTCCCGCCCGCTCGCCCACACGGCCAGCGGCGCGCCGATCCCCACGGCGAGACTCAGCGCCCACCCGACGAGCCACAGGTGCCGCGCGAGTTCCTGCCCCCAGCGCGGCCCCTCGCTCCGCGCCTCGGCCAGCACCGACCACGAGGAGAGGTGCCCGCCCACCGAGAGGGCAAGGACGATGGGGAGGCAGAGCCACGGGAGGAGAGGGGAGACCCGTCCTGGAGCCACCAGCCGCGCCCCGTACACCGCCACGCCCGACCCGAGCAGGAACAGCCACAGTCCCGCCGCCGCGCTCGCCCGCGCGAACTCCGCCTGACCCACAAGGGCCGCCCCCGTCCGGTCGCCGAGGAGCCACACGCCCAGCACGGGGGCGAGGGAGGCGGGCAGCCAGGTCAGGCCGGGCCGGAGCCGGGCGGTGAGGAGGGGGAGGAAGGCAAGACCCAGCGCCACCGCGCCCAGCACGGGGGGCAGCCCCAGGTACTCGCCGGGCGCGAGGCGGTTGGGCCGCAGGAGCACCCACGGCAAGAGGGCACCCGCCGCCATCGGGAGCGCGGCGAGGGCCAGGACCGCGAGGACATCGCCCGTCGTTCGCTTGTGTGGGCGGACGACGGGCAAGGGGGCAGAGACCGCCCCGGCCTCCGCCCCCCCTCGCCCCGGTGCGCTCACGGGGCGGGGTGGTCCCACTCGGGGAAGAAGCCGGGAAGGTTCACGCCCGGCCTGCTGGCGGCGGCGAGGACGCTCACTTGATCAGGCCCTTGCCCCGCAGGTACGTGCGGGCGACCTCCTGCGGGGGGCGGCCCTCCAGCGCCACCTGCGCGTTGAGACCCTGAAGCGTGGCCTGCGTCAGCGTGGCGAAGGTCTTGTTGAGCAGGGCCTCGATCCGGGGAGTGGCCTTCAGTGTGGCCGTGCGGATGATCGGCGCGGGCTGGTAGACGGCCTGCGCGCCCCTGGGGTCCGTCAGCGCCACCATCTTCAGGGCCGAGAGGCTGCCGTCGGTGCCGTAGGCCATCGCCGCGTTGACGCCGCTCGTGCCGCTCGCCGCCGCCTGCTGCGTCTGCGGGGGAGTTGCGCCCGCGAGGACGAGCTTCTGGTCGGCCCGCAGCTTGAAGCCGTAGGACGCCTCGAAGGCGGGCAGCGTGTCGGGCCGGTTGAAGAACTCCGGGCTGCCCGCGATCTTGAACTTGCCGCCGCCCTTGAGATAGCGCGCGAGGTCCGCCACGCTGCCGAGCTTCTGCGAGGTCGCCAGCGTCTGCGGCACGGCGATGACCCAGGTGTTGTTCACGTTCGCGGGCCGCAGCCAGGAGACGCCGTTTGCCGTGTCCAGCCGCCGCGCCAGCGCGTAGATTGTGCCCGGCTCGCCCGCCTGCCGCGCGCCGATCTTCGCCTCCGGGAAGAGGTAGACCGCGTTGCCGGTGTATTCCGGGTACACGTCGATCTCGCCCGCCAGAATCGCCTTGCGGTTCACGCCCGTATCGCCGAGGTTGGTGCGGTCGGTCACGCTCAGGCCCGCGTTCCGCAGCGTCAGCACGATCATCTGCCCGAGAATCTGCGCCTCGGGATCGAGTTTGCTGCCCACCACGATGGGCCGCTGGGCGGACTGGGACGACGCGCCGCCGATCAGGACCGCCGCCGTCAGCATCAGGACTCTTCTCATGGATGCACCTCCGCTCCGGCCCACCGTAGAGGTCCGGGGGGGGTGGGCAGGTGAGGTAGCACACAAAGCGCGGCAGTGAGGGCATGAAAAAGCGTCGGCGCTCGTTTCGGAAGTCGAGCGGCACCTCTCACCTCGGCGGTGCCTGTGGTGTTTGTTCGTCCTTGTGCGGAGGACTGGCAGAGTTTCAAAGGAGAGGGAAGTCGGGTTGAGGTTGACCGATTGTTTGACCCGTTCGCGTTCTCACTTCCAACAGGCGCTCAGAGGTTGGCTGCCGAGGCGGCCCGCACCCCGATCACCCGCACGCGGCCCGTCAGGGCGTCGAAGGTCCACACCCGACCCCGCAGCGGCTCGCCCACGCCGCCGAGGACCTTGAGGGCCTCCAGCGCCATCATGCCGCCCACGATATTGGGCAGCGGCCCGAGGACGCCCGCCTCGTCGCAGGATTCGGCACCGCCAGGATCGGGGAACACGTCGCGCAGGCCGAGGCCGGGGCCGAAGACGCTCAGCATCCCGCTCGTGCCGCTCGCCGCGCCCCAGACCCACTCGCGCCCCGCCCGCGTGCAGGCGTCGGCCAGCGTGTAACGGGCCTCGAAATTGTCGGTGGCGTCCACCACGAGGCTCACGCCGGAGACGAGCGCGTCCGCGTTCTCTGCCGTCAGGAAGGGGGCGACTTGCACCCGCACGAAGGGATTGACCGCCTGCGCGCGGGCCGCCGCCGCCTGCGCCTTCGGCCTGCCCACGTCCGCCGCCGTGTAGAGCGTCTGGCGGTGCAGGTTGCTCGGGTCCACCGTGTCCCCGTCCGCGATGACGAGCCGCCCGACGCCCGCCCCGGCGAGCTGAGCGATCACCGGCCCGCCCAACCCGCCCGCCCCCACCACGAGGACCGAGGCCGCCCGCACCCGCTCCTGCGCGCCCGCATCCAGCCACTCGGGCACGAAGAGTTGCCGGGAGTAGCGCCGCAGCTCCGGGCGGGAGAGGAGGGCTGGGTCGGTCATGGGGGGAGTGTAGGACAGGGATGCAGGGGAAGCTGCGCTTGCCACCCCTCTCCCCGACCCTCTCCCACGGGGGGAGAGGGAGAACAAGACACAGCCTCCCCCGCTGTTGCCGCGCCCTAGAATGCGCGCTGACATGCTCCCCCTGGCCGTGGTCGCCCTCGTCTCCTTCCTGCTCGGCTCGCTCGTGGCGGGGGTGCTGTACTCGCGCTTCCTGGGGTCGGACATCCGGGACCGCGACCTGCCCGGCGCGAGCGGCACCTTTCGTCAGCACGGCCTCGCGGCGGCGCTGGGCGTCACGGCCTTCGATATGGCGAAGGCTGCCGCCGCCGTCCTCCTCGCCCGCGCGCTGACGCCGGACTTCACGTGGGTGGCGACGCTGTTCGTGGTGCTGGGCCACTGCTACCCCGTCTTCTTCCGCTTCCGGGGCGGTGGGGGCATCGCGCCGCTGATGGGGGCGCTTCTCGTGACGGGGCCGCTCACGCTGGCGGGGATGCTCGCCTTCGGGCTGGCGGTGATGCCGCTCTATAAGCGGACGCTGCAACCCCGGCTGGGTCTGAACGCCGTGCCCTTCGCCACCGCCCTCGCGGTCCCGGTAGGGCTGCTCCTCGCCGCACGCTTCGGGGGCCTGCCCGATCTGCTGGCGGGTGGCGCGGCGATGGCGGTGCGGGCCGTCCACCTCCTCGCCTTCCCGGAGCGGCGTCCGGCGTGATCCCACCGTGCCCCGGACGGGTGTTCGCCGCCTCTCTCCTCCTCGGCCTGACACTGGGTAATGCGGGTGCGGACGCCGTGCTGGAAAGCCGCACCCTTCGCTTCGAGGACGGTCCCCGGCTGCGCTGGTCGCGCACGTACACCGCCGCACTCGGGGAGCTGACCGGCCCGGTGACGCAGGGCGGGCGCATCTACCTCGGAGTCGGCCCGGTGGTGGAGGCGCTGGGGGAGGACGGGCGGCTTCAGGCCCGCTACGACCTGCCGGGGGAGGTCGTCTCGCTCGACGCGGGGGGCGGCACCCTGCGGGTGAGCACGCGCGGCGACGGCTACGTGGAACGCTTCACCCTCCTTGACCCCTCGGACGGGGGCGGCGTGCAGGAGCGGGTCGTCTTCCCGCCCGACCCGGAGGTGACGGGCTGGCTGGCCCGCGCGGCGGCCCTCGTGCCCCAGGCGGACCTCGCGCGGGTGGCGGCGGAGGACCCCCTCAACCCCTTTCTGGCACTGCGGGAGGCGCGTCTCGCGGCCCGGCGCGGGGACACCGACGCCAGCCTGAGCGCGGTGCGCCGCAGCCTGGGGGGCGACCTGCCCTTCCCCGCGTGGGTGGGCCTCGCCGCCGGGCTGGACGCCGCCGGATTCCCCGCCGCCGCCAACCTCGCCCTTGACCGCGCCCGCCGCGACGCCGCCGCACGTGGTATTGATCCGGAGGTGAGCGTGAGCCGCGCGGCCCTGTTCGCCTACGGCAATCCCAGCGGGTACGTGGGCACGCTGCTCGCGCAGGAACGGCTGGGGCGGGCGGAGGCGTGGTTGCGCTACCTGCGCGAGCTGCACCCCCGCTTCGAGGGCGGCCCGGCGCTGTATGCCCGCTACGCCGCCCTGCTGGACGCGCAGGGCCGGGGCGGCGAGGCGGAGGACTGGCGGCAGTTCGCGCGCACGCTCCGGGCCGGGACGCTCTACAACCTCGGGGAGGACGGCCCCCGCCTCGTCCGGGAGGCCGCGCGGCTGGCGACCTTCGCCCTGCTCGTGGCGCTCGCGGCGGCGTGGTTGACCCTCTCCCTGCGCGTCCGGTCCGCGCAACGGGAGGACACCCGTCCGCTGGGAGGTCGCCGGACGGCTTGGCTGCGCCATCCCCTCTCGCGGCTGCGCCGGACGACCGTCACCTACGCGGGGGTCGGGGAGCGGCTGGTGTTCGTGGCGCTCGTCGCCGGGCTGGTCGTCAGCCTCGCGGGGTGGCAGTGGGCCAACACCACCGCCGCCCGATTGCGCGCCCCCGCCCTGAGCATCGGCACCTACGGGGGGGGCTGGTCCGGTGCCCGGCTGGACGACCTGGGCCTGCGGTCCGTGCCCGACACGGCGCTGCTGACGGGCCTCGCCGCGCAACTTGACGGGGACGACGGGGTGGCCCGCGCCCGCTACGCCCGCGCCCCCGGTGACGCCTGCGCCCTGAACAACCTCGGCGTGATCGCGCAGACGCGTGGCGACCTTCCGCAGGCCCGCGAGAACTACCGCGCCGCCTTCGCCGCCCGCCCCGACCTCGCCGCCGCCGCGTACAACCTCGGGCTGCCGCCGAGCACGCCGGGCACCGTCTTCCAGCGCACGTACCGCCCCGGTGAACCCCGGCTGTGCTACCCCGGCGACCGCAGCCTCGCCCGCGCGGTGAACGGCGACCTCAGCGTGACCCTCGCCCGCGACCTGCGGCGTCCCCTCGCGGCTCTCACGCCGGGGGAGGGGCAGAGCGCGGCGCTCGGTTGGGCGGTCCTCCTCACGCTCGCGGGCGGGCTGGGCCTGACCCTGCTCCTCCTCGTGCCCCGGCCCCCCGGTGTCGCCCGCCTGGGTCGTCCCGCCGCGTACCGGGTCGCCGCGCTGCTGCTGCCCGGCACGGGCTTTCTGGAGGGCGCGTGGGGCGGCGTGCTCCTCCTCGCGTGGGCGGCCACGCTGACGGCCCTCGCCCCCCTGCTGGGTGTGACCCGCGCTCCGGCCCTGCTCGACCCCACCCGGCCCGGTGTCCGCACAGCGCTCCTGCTTCTGCTCGGCACGACCTACGCGCTCAACCTCGCCGCCTTCATCACGGCGGAGGTGCGGCACGCCCGGAAGAAGGGGCAGGACTGAGAAGAAGTTCATGCGCTGGCCTCATCGTCCCTTCACTATCTGGGGGTCAGTTCTGGGGCAGGGGGTGGAGGAGAGGATGACTTGCACTCCAGCACGTCGTTTTCAGCTCTCTCGCTCTCTACCCGTTTTCTCAGGCTGAACAGGAAACGGGCATCTTTTCCCAGACCTGAGTCAGCTTCGGGCCGCATACTTCCCCGGTGCCTGTGCGCGTCCTCCCCTCTTCTTCCCCTCGCACCGTGAGGCGAACCGCCCGCCGTCCGGCCCGCGTCCTCCTCGCCGCGCTCGCCCTCGCGCTGCCCTCCGTTCCCGCCGCCGCGCTGGGGGCGGTGCAGCTCACCGTCTCCGGCGACCAGACCGCCGCGACCGTGAACGGCGAGGCCGCGACCCTCCTCACGCCGCCCCGCCTGATCGGGGGCCGCATGATGCTCCCGCTCCGTGAGGCGGCGGCGCTGCTCGGGCAGACCATCGGGACGGGGGCCGGGCAGGTGCAACTCGGGCGGCTGACCGTCGATCCGGCCCGCAACGCCGCCTTCCTCGCGGGGGCACACCAGCCGGAGGGGAGCGTCGTCACCGTCGGGACCACCCTGTACGTGAGCGCCCGCCTGCTGGCCGACGCGCTGAGCGCCAACCTGAGCGTGGAGGCCGACGGACGCACGCTGACCGTCACGGCGCTGCGGGAGGGCGGCAATCCCCTCGCCCCCCAGGCGCGCTTTTCCACCGACAAGGGCGTGTACGCGCCCGGCGAGCGGGTGGTCTTCACCGACTACCCCTTCGACCCCGACGGGGCGGACATCGTGTCCCGCAAGTGGACCGGGCGACAGGACGTGTACTTCCAGCCGGGGACGTACACCGTCACCCTCCAGGTCACGAACAGCCGGGGCCTGACGAGCACGCCCCACGCCCGCACGATCCGCGTGGAGGGCACGCCGCTCGACTCGCCGCTCACCTACGCCCTGAAGTACGCCGAACCCGGCGACCGCTTCCCCGATCCCCTCGTGCTGAACTACCCCGCCGCGCCCGTGCGCCCGGTGGCCGGGCCGAGCTTCCCGCTGCTCTTCAGCGACAGCCCGGAGGCCCCCACCCAGAGCGGCCTGCTGTACCAGGACACCGTGGCCGGGCGGGCGCGGCTGCTCGCCTACCACCTCAACGCGCTCGGAAGGCCCGCGCGGCTGTATGTCCTCGCGCGCAACCTCGAACCCCGCGCCGTGGAGGTCCGCACCGAGCGGCTGGGCGAGACGGCCCCCACCCGCATCGAGGGCCTGCTCGGGCAGGTCACGTTGCTCGACTACTTCGCGGGCGCGGGCGCGGGCAGCCTGACCCTCGCGCCCGGCCAGAGCGCGCCCGTCTACGCCAGCCCCACCCTGAACGCGGGCAGCGGCGTCAACGTCTTGCAGGACCTCACCACGTCGGGCCGGGTGGAGATCACCTTCCTGATGCTGGAAGACGGCCTGCCCCCCACCGCGCAGGTCGCCCAGCAGCTCCCGTACCTCCAGCCCGACGGACGCCACCAGCGGGGCACCTTCCCCAATGCCGTGAAATCCCTGCGCGTGGACCTGACCACCCTGCCCGCCCGCATCGTGATCGGGGACGGCCAGCTCGACCCCGCGATCACGGGCACGGACGCGATCACCGGCCAGCCCCAGCGCCTGCTCGGCAACTACGGCGTGCTGTACGACCTGGAGATCAACGGCGCGACGGGAACCGCCGTCGCCCTCAGCCCGCGCGGCGGCCTCTACCGGGGCGCGATGAACGTGCAGGACGGCCCGCTGAACCAGACCATCAAGCTTCCGCGCAGCGGCAACGCCCTCGCGCCCGATCAGCCCGTCTTGCTGTGGCGCTCGCAGACCGACCGCCTGCACATCGACTTCATCCCCGCCAGCGGGAGCAACCTGCCCGTCAGCCTCGTGTTCTACCGCGCCCGGACGCCACAGACGGGCGTGGGCGGCGTCGTCAAGACGTATCAGCCGTAGGGAGGGGAAAAGGGGCGGGGCCGGGTGGCTGGGGGTGATCCAGGCCCGGCCCCTACGCTTTGATTGTGGGAGTTGGGCGGTGGGGATGGTCGCACGCCCCCTCACCCCGGCCCTCCGCAAGCGGCTCTTCGAGTCACCCACGAGGGGAGAGGGAGAAAAGAAGCTGAGGCTTGGGCTTTTTGCTCCTCCCCCTTGATGGGGGAGGCTGGGACTGGCACAGCTCCGCAGGAGAGGGGGTGAACAGGCATTGCCACCCAGTCAACCCGCTCCCGACCTACTTCCCCTCCTCCTCGAAGTACTCGAAGCGGAAGTTGCCGATCTCCACGGTATCGCCCTCGCGTGCTCCGACCTTCTTGAGGGCGTTGTACAGCCCCTGCCGCTTGAAGACACCCGACAGGTACTCGGCGGCGTCGTCCATGTGGCGGGCGAAGCGCACCACGCGCTCCTCGAAGCCGCCGCCGTGGACCTCCCACACACGCTCGGGGGCCTCGCCGGGCTTGGCGGGGGCGTCCTCGCGGAAGGTGAGGGACAGGGCCTCCTCGCGCGTCTCCTCGGGTTCGACCTCCAGCGCGTGCGTCCGCGCCCACAGCTCCCGGTCGGGGAGAAGTTGGAAGAGGGCGGCGCGCAGTTCGTTCAGGCCCTGCCCCTCCCGCGCGCTGATCTGGAAGACGGGCAGGCCAAACTCTGCCAATTCGTCCTCCGCGAAGGCGGCGAGATCGGGGTCCACGAGTTCGACCTTGTTCAGCGCCACGCACGCGACCTGTTCGAGCAGGCTGGGGTCGTAGGCGCGCAACTCGGCCTGAAGCTGGCGCATCTCGCTCACGGGGTCGCGCGTCACGTCCAGCACGTACACGAGCAGGCGGGTGCGGCTGATGTGCCGCAGGAACTCCAGCCCCAGCCCCTTGCCCTCGCTCGCCCCCTCGATGATGCCGGGGATGTCGGCGAGCGTCAGACGTTCCTCGCCACCCACACTTTCGACCACCCCGAGGATGGGCGAGAGGGTCGTGAAGGGGTAGTCCGCGATGGCCGGATTTGCCCGCGAGAGGGCCGCGAGCAGGCTGCTCTTGCCCGCGTTGGGGTAGCCCACCAGCCCCACGTCCGCGATCAGGCGCAGTTCCAGCCGCACCCGCCGCCGCTGGCCCGGCGTGCCGAGTTCCGCGAAGCGCGGGGCCTGCCGGGTACTGCTGGCAAAGGTGGAATTGCCGCGCCCGCCGAAGCCGCCACGCGCGATCACCTGCTCCTGCCCCACCCGCACGAGGTCGGCGATGACCCGCCCGGAGTCGCTGTCGAAGGCGGTCGTGCCCACGGGCACCTCGATCACCACGTCCTCGCCGTCCGACCCCTGGCGCAGCCGTCCCTCGCCGTAGGCCCCGCTGGGTGCCTTGAACTTGCGCCGCCCGACGAGCCTCTCCAGGCTCTCCACGCCCTCGATGGCCCGCAGCACGATGCTGCCGCCGCGCCCGCCGTGGCCGCCGTCGGGGCCGCCCTTCTCCAGAAACTTGGCGCGGTGGAAGCTCATGCTCCCGTCGCCGCCGTTTCCGGCTTGGACCTCGATGTCCAGCACGTCTCGGAATGCCATAGGTTCACCTCCGTTGTCGGTGAGTCGAGGAGTCGAGGGGTCCAGGGGTCTAGAGGGGAGACTCGACTCCTCGACTCCTGACCTCTCGACTCAAAAAAAACACGCCCCGCCGCGTCATGGGCAGGGCGTGCCTGGAATCGCCGTGCTCAGTCGGCGGCGACCGCAGCAGCCGGAACCTGAACGCTGATGAAGCGCCCGCGCTCGCCCCGGTTGGTGAACACGACCTGGCCGTCCGTGAGGGCGAACAGGGTGTGGTCGCGGCCCATGCCGACGCCATTGCCGGCCTTGAACTTCGTGCCGCGCTGGCGCACGAGGATGTTGCCCGCGACGACCTTCTCGCCGCCGAACTTCTTCACGCCCAGGTACTTGGGATTGCTGTCGCGTCCGTTCTTGGACGAACCCACGCCTTTCTTGTGTGCCATGTCAGTCTCTCCTTAGCCCTGAATGCCCAGAATGCGGATCGCCGTGAAGCCCTGGCGGTGGCCGGTGCGGCGGCGGTACTGGATGCCGCTCTTGTACTTGCGGATGTAGATTTTCTTGCCCTTGCCGTGCTCGACGACCTCGGCGTTCACCGTGAAGCGGCCCGCGTCCTGCCCGAACACGACCTGCTCACCGCCCACGAAGATGGGGGTGAGGCTGAACTGATCGCCCGCCGCGCCCTGAAGGTTCTCGACGCGCAACACGTCGCCCTCCTGCACGCGGTACTGCTTGCCGCCGCTCTCGATAATCGCAAACATCCTGCTCTCCTCCTGCCGCGCCCGCCCGAAAAACGCTGCTCCGGGGGGCGCTCATGGTCCTTGCGAACCCGAGTCCGCCCCAGCGTGGGGGCGAGTCACCAGTGGAAAATCCTAGCACACCGCCAGCGGGCAGGCCAAACAAGAGCGCGCCCGAACCGGGAGGAGAGCACCGGAACGAGCCAAAGCATCACCCGCCCCCGTGTGGGAGCGTCTTTCTCGGTGATGTGCCGTCCGTCGTCTCTCGCGTGTCCTCGCGGTACACGCCCGCTCCCCCGTGGGAGAGCCGTCTTCCCGGTTGACCTCCAGGCGGGGCGCGCGGCCCCGAACCGGGGGAGAGTGTAGCAGGGGGCGCGGTCAGCCGTCAGCGCGGAACCTCCCACCCCCTCACCCCGTATTCCCTGCCGTGATCTCCCGACTTCGGCCCTTCTGGCGGGACGCGCTGGCGCTGCTGTTCGCGGTGGGCGACCGCCGGACGCCGGGGCGGGCGCGGCTGGCGGCGCTGTTCGCGCTCGTCTACGCCGTCAGCCCGGTGGACCTGTTGCCCGACCTGACGCCGCTGCTGGGGCTGGGGGACGACCTCGTGGTGGTACCGACCATCCTGGCGCTCGCGGCGCGGGGGTTGCCTGCTCCCGTCTTGGCGGACGCGCGGAGGCGGAGTGTGGACCTGCAAAGGCGGCTGCCGTGGTTGCTGCCGCTGCTGGGCGTGGGGCTGCTCGTCGGGGTGGGATTGGTGGGGTGGGCGCTCGTGCGTGCCTTGAACAGTTAACACCCCCTTCACCGCCGCCCCTACACTGACGCCCATGCGTCTGCTGCTCGTGGAGGACGACCCGCGCATCGCCGAACCCACGCTGGGGGCGCTGCGCGAGGCGGGTTACGTGCCGACCTGGGCACAGACCGGGCCGGAGGGGCTGGAGGCCGCCCTGCTCGGCGACTTTCCCCTGATCGTGCTGGACGTGATGCTGCCGGGGCAGGACGGCTTCGGGGTGGCGCGGGAGTTGCGGGCGGCGGGGGTGGAGGCCCCCATCCTCTTCCTGACGGCGCGGGGGGAGCTGAGCGACCGGGTGCAGGGGCTGGACCTCGGCGGGGACGCCTACCTCGTCAAGCCGTTTGCCATGCCCGAACTGCTCGCTACCCTGCGCGCCCTGAGCCGCCGCGAGCGGGGGCAGGGGGCGCCGCGCGTATCGTTCGCGGGCGGGCGCGGCACGCTGGACACCGTGGCGCGGACCGTCACCTGGGACGGGGCAGAGGTCGCCGTCACGGGCCGCGAATACGCCCTGATCGAGACGCTGGCGCTCTCGCCCGAACGCTGGTTCACCCGCGAGGAATTGCTCGACCGGGTGTGGGGGCCGGAGTTCGGCGGCGAGGCGCGTATCGTGGACGTGTACGTGCGCTACCTGCGCCGCAAGCTCGCGCCGGAGGCCGTCACAAGCGAGCGCGGGCGCGGCTACCGGGTGGAGCGGTGAGTGGGCCGGTGTTGGAAACGGCCCGCCTGTCGCTGCGGCGCTTCACTCCCGCCGACGAGGACGACCTGTGGAAGCTGAACAGCGACCCCGCCGTCATGCGCTTTCTGAACGGGGGGCGTCCCATCTCGCGCGAGACGGTTAAGGAGGAGCTGGCCCGTCTTATCGCGGAAGACGGAAGCCGTTCTGGTCGTTGGGCCGCCGAGGACCGGGAAACGGGTGGGTGCCTGGGCTGGTTCGCGCTGCGCCCTCTTCCAGACGCGGAGCCGGGGACCCTGGAACTCGGCTACCGCCTGAAGCGTTCCGCCTGGGGCCAGGGCTACGCGACCGAGGGGGCACGCGCCCTGGTGCGCCGGGCCTTCACCGAGTTGGACGCGGAGCGCGTTGTCGCCTGCACGATGACGGTTAACGTCGCCTCGCGGCGGGTGATGGAGAGGGCGGGGCTGCGGTACGTGCGGACCTTTTTTCAGGACTGGCCCGACGTGATCGAGGGATCGGAGCAGGGGGACGTGGAGTACGCCCTGAGTCGGGAAGAGTGGGCGGAACGTGGCTCCTAGCCTGACCCTCCGCGCCCGGCTGACCCTCTGGGCGGCGCTGGCGACCGGGCTGGCGGTGGCGCTCGTGGCGGCGGGGCTGTTCTTCGCGGTGAACGGCTTCCTCTTCGCGGCGCAGCGGGACCGACTGACGGGGGCGGTGGGCGTCGTGGAGGCGCGGGTGGAGGCGGCGCTCGGGCGCGAGGACGATCTGCTCGGGGCGCTGCTGGGGGTGGGGGCTACCCTGAGCGCGGCGGACCTGGAGGCCATGCTGAACGCCGATCCGCAGACCCGGAACCTCGACCTGCGGCTGATTACCGTGAGCGGCGGCGAGGTGCAGAAGGTGGCGACCTCGCGTTTCCCGGAAGAGGTTCCACCTCGCCTGCGCCCAGGCACCTACCGGACGGGGGACCGACTGGTGGCCGTGCGGATTGTGGCGGGGGGACGGGCGGCCCTGACCGTCGTATCGGACGCGCGGGCGCTCGGGGAGGCGCGCTCGGCCTTCGCGCGGGCGCTGTGGATTCTCGTTCCGCTGGCGCTGGGGCTGTCTCTTCTGCTGGGCTGGACGGTCGCCGGGCGGCTCCTCGCCCCGGTGCGGGCGCTGGAAGGGGCGGCGCGCGAGATCGGGGCGGGCGGCGACCTGCGGCGGCCCGTGCCCGGCGCGGGGGAGGGGGACGAACTCTCGCGGCTGGCGCTGACGCTCCAGGGTGCCTTCGCCCGCCTCGCCGACGCCCGCGAGCGCGAGCAGGACTTCATGCGGGCCGCCGCCCACGACCTCCGCAGCCCCCTCGCCGCCCTCACCGCCCGCGTGGACGCGACGCTGGCCCGCGACCGGGAGCCGGGGCGCTACCGCTCGGAGCTGCGCGAGATCGGCACCGACCTCACCCGGCTCGCCACCCTCGCCAATCACCTCCTGCTGCTCGCCCGCGACGCCTCGGCCCTGACGCGGGGGGACGTGCCCCTGCGCGACCTCGCCGCCGACGCCGTGGACCGCGCCCGCGAACTCGCCCCGGAGGCCGACGTGGACCTCCTCGCGCCCCAGCCCGTGAGCGTGACGGGCGACCGGGTGCTGCTGGGACAGGCGATCTGGAATCTCACCGTCAACGCCGTGGGGCACGCGCCGGGGGCGACGGTGACGGTCACGGTAGTGGGGGAGCGGGAGGGCGGGGCCACTGTCACCGTCCGCGACGACGGCCCCGGCGTCATGACCGACGTGCTGGCCCGGCTGGGGGAACCCTTCTACCGCCCGGACGCGAGCCGGAGCGCGGCGGGGCACGGGCTGGGTCTCGCGCTCGCCCGACGCGCGGCGGAGTTGCACGGCGGCACCCTGACGCTGGAGAGTGCCCCCGGCGCGGGCTTCACCGCCACCCTGCGTCTGCCTCCAGCGGGAGAGGAGCGGGTGCTACGCTCTCCGGCATGAGTTCCCCCGAGGCCGGGCTGTTTACCGCTTCCCCGGCTCCTTCCCTCCCCACCTCCCCCGGCCCGCGCTGGAGCGCCGTCGTGCTGGGCGGCGGCGACCCCGGCGACCCCTTCGCGGCGGCGCATGGCGTGGCGGTCAAGGCCCTGATCCCGGTCGGCGGCGAGCCGATGGCCCTCCACGTCCTGCGTGCCCTGCGGGGCAGCGGGCGGGTCTCGCGCGTCGCCTACGTGGGGCCGACCACACCCGCGCTTGACAAACTGATCGACGAGCGCGTCACCGACCACGGCACCCTCCTGAGCAACCTGGAGGCGGGCGTGGAGGCGCTCTCGCAGGCGGGCCTCACGTCCGGTGAGCGCGTTCTCGTCGTCACCGCCGACATTCCGCTGCTGGGGCCGGGGCAACTGGCCGAGGTCCTCGCCGCCGCCCCCGTGGACGCTGCCCTCGTCTACCCGGTCGTCCGGCGCGAGGACTGCGAGCGGGCCTATCCCGGCGTGCGGCGCACCTATGCCCGATTGCGCGACGGCACCTTCACGGGCGGGAACGTCTTCCTGCTCGACCCCCGGCTGGTCGGCCAGTTCCTCCCGAGGTTGCGCGAGGTGCTCGCCGCGCGCAAGGCCCCCCTGCGGCTTGCCGGACTGATCGGCCCCGGCGTCCTCGTGCGGCTCCTCACGGGCCGCCTCACCGTGGCCGAGTTGGAGGCCCGCGTCAGCACCATCCTCGGCGTGTCCGCCCGCGCCCTGATCACCCCGCACGCCGCCGTCGGCAACGACGTGGACGGGGAGGGGGACCTTCGGCTGGCCGAGGCGCACCTGCAAAGCGGCCCCGCTCCGACCCAATCCTGAGCCTGACGCTCGGCTTTTTTCCGCGCCCGGACGTAAAAAACACCTGACTAGCCCCATTGGGGGATTGTCCTTGTCAGGCCCCTGGGGGGTGTGCATACTGTCTCGCATGCCTCACGTGATTACCAGCCCCTGCATCGGCGTCAAGGACCAGAGTTGCACCGAAGTCTGCCCCGTGGAGTGCATCTACGACGGCGGCGATATGTACCTCATCCATCCCGACGAGTGCATCGACTGCGGTGCCTGCGTGCCTGCGTGCCCGGTCAGCGCCATCTTCCCCGAGGAGGACGTGCCCGGTGCCGAGACCGAGTTCATCGTCAAGAACCGGGCGTTCTTCGGGCTGTAAGCCGCCTCGGGTTGCTGCGCCCCGGTCCTCGTGCCGGGGTGTTTTTTGTGGCTGTGGGGCGGCTGGTCGAGGAGTCAAGAAGTCGAGGGGTCGAGGCGAGGAGGCGCGTGGGGTTGCTCGACTCCTGACCCCTCGACCTCTCGACCTTCCCTTCCCTCTGCTTGCCCGACTCCCACCCCGCCCGCTAGCATGACCCCTGCGCCTACGCGCGCCGAAGGAGGGGAGGTGATGAACGTGAACTTAGCCCTGGACGCCGAGCACGAGCCGCCCAGTTTCGCCCCCACGCCATCCCTTCCCCACCGGAGGACGCGCCATGCACCACACTGAGAAAGCGGGGGGGCACCCGTGCTGACGTACTACCGCAGCGTCGGCGGCAAATTGCAGGTCGTCGACGGCTACGTGGACGGCTGCTGGATCAACGCCACCGCCCCCACCGCCGAGGAACTCGCCCGCGTGAGCCGCGACACGGGCCTGCCGCTCGACTACCTCAGCTACCCCCTCGACCCCGACGAACGCTCCCGCTTCGAGCGCGAGGACGGCGACCTGCTCATCATCATGCAGACGAGCTACCGCCTCGGCGAGGACAGCGACATCCCCTACGACACCGTGCCGCTGGGCATCCTCCACACCGATCACTGCGTCGTGACCGTCTGCGCGCTGGAAAACCCCGTCGTCAAGGACGTGGTGGGCGGCCTCGTGCGGCGGGTCAGCACCGCCAAGAAAAACCGCCTGACCCTGCAACTCTTCCTCCGCAACGCCCAACGCTTCCTGATCGACGTGCGCCAGATCAACAAGCGGGTGGACACCATCGAGGACCGGATGGAGACGGCGACCCGCAACAGGGAGCTGATGGACCTCCTGAAGCTCGAAAAGAGCCTCGTGTACTTCATCACGGGCCTCAAGGCGAACGAGGCGATGATGGAGCGGGTCAAGCGCGACCGCATCTTCGAGATGTACGAGGAAGATTCGGACCTGCTCGACGACGTGCTCATCGAGAACCTCCAGGCCATCGAGATGGCGAGCATCGCCAGCAACATCCTCACGAGCATGGCGGGAGCCTTCGCCTCCGTCATCAGCAACAACGTCAATCAGGTCGTGAAGGTGCTGACGGTGACGACGATCCTCGTGGCGATTCCCACCCTCGTCACGAGCATTTTCGGCATGAACGTGCCCCTGCCCTTTCAGGAGAACTCGGTGGCCCTGTGGATCGTGTTGGGCATCGCCACGGCGCTCGCGGGGACGCTGGCCTTTTTGTTCTATCGGTGGCGGGTATTTTGAGGGGCGGTCAGCTTTCAGCCGTCAGCGGTCAGCTTCCGGCCCATCTCAGGTCCTCCCATGACTGAGCCGCGCACAGCTACGCGTTTCGCCGTCTACCTCTGCCCGCCGGGGGATAGCCCGTACTACCGGGCGGGGAGCGAACTGCTCGGCTACGACGTGCGCGAGGGTCGGGAACTCCCGCTGCCGAGCTTCCTGCGCCCGGAGGATCAGACGGACGCGGGACCCTATGGCCTGCACCTGACGCTCGTGGAGGGCTTCACCACCGACCCCGCGTGGTGGCCGGAGATCGAGGCGGAGGTGCGCGCCTGCGTCGCCTGCCTGTCGCCGGGCGCGGTCCTGACGCTGACGGGCGGGCGGGTGGAGGCCTGGGACGACGGCACGACCTGGGTTCACCGCTTCGATGCCAACACGCCGCTGACCGTCCTTCACACGCTGCTCCTCGCCCGGCTCGCGCGCTTCGTGACCGCCTCGCCGTTCGACGGGAAGGAGGACGAGTATGGCCGACCTTTCGAGCGGGCGCGCATGGCCCTGCTCCGCACGCCGCGCGGCCTGGATTCCTGGCAACCGCACTTCACGCTCGTCCAGCCCTACGGCGGGGACGACGCGTCGGGCCTGCGCGAGCGGCTGGAACGCCTGACCGCCGCGCACCACACCCAGACGTACCGCTCCGTGTCCCTCTTCGAGCGGCGGGAGGGCGAGACGCGGTGGCGGGTGCGGGCGGAGGTGCCGTTGGGAGGGGAGCGGTAGGCGGCCAGCTTCCAGCAGGACGGTGTGTTGGCTTGGGTGAAGTCTTCCCGACGTACCGGTGACAGATTACAGGGAGTTACGGTCCTCCTCTCTGGGAATGCCCCGCCTGTTCACCCCCTCTCCTGCGGAGCTTTACAAGTCCCAACCTCTCCCCTCAAGGGGGAGGGGCAAAAGAAGGCGAGCGCGCCAGATGTGCTTTTGCTCCCTCTCCCCCTGCGGGTGACTCGTAGAGCTGCGAAGCAGAGGGCTGGGGAGAGGGGTGGCGAGCAACGCTCGTCCTTCTGTCAGACAGGAGAATCGGTCCACCTCCTGATCCGTTGATGACATCAAACGCCCCGAAAGGACAAGCTGGAGGAGGTGAACGTGCCTAGCCCCCCGCTCAACGGCAGAAAGACCTTTGTGCCAACGCCTCACCTACACTCGGAGGTGTGACGAGTGAAGCGAGGCGGCTGGAGGACGGAACGCGGGTGGTCGTGGCGACCGGGAATGCGGGCAAGGTGCGCGAGATCGCGGCGGCGCTCGGCGGGCTGGGCTGGCAATTGGAGGGCCTGAGCGGGCTGCCGCTGCCCGACGAGACGGGCACGACCTACGAGGAGAACGCGGCCCTCAAGGCGTGCGCGGCGGCCCTGATGCGCGGCGTGCCCGCCCTCGCCGACGACTCGGGGCTGGAGGTCGCGGCCCTGGACGGCCAGCCCGGCGTCTACAGCGCCCGCTTCGGCAACCGGGCGAACGACAACGAGCGCAACCTGTACCTGCTGGAGAAGCTGCGCGGCCAGCGCGACCGCCGCGCGCGGTTCGTCTCGGTGGTCATCCTCGCCCACCCCGACGGCCACGTGGAGACCTACCGGGGCGAGCTGACGGGAAGGTTGCTGGAGGGTCCACGCGGCGAAAGCGGCTTCGGCTACGACCCCCTCTTCGTCCCCGACGGCGAGACCCGGACGCTGGCCGAGATGACGCTGGAGGACAAGCAGGCGATCAGTCACCGGGGGCGGGCGCTGGCGGGGTTGCTGGCGGCGCAGCGGAGCGCGTAGACGAGGGCTTGTGGCCTGTGGCCCGTCGCTTGTGGAAAAAGAAAGGGTCTCCCTCTACAAGCGACAAACTACGTGCCACACGCCTACGCGTGCTCCCGCACCTCGTTCTTCAGCCGCATCAGAATCGCGCCCATGCCGCGCAGCCGCATCGGCGTGATGAGTTCGGACAGGCCCATATCCATGTAGAACTGATCGGGCACGTTCAGGATCGTCTCGGGCGACTCGCCTTGCAGCGCCTCGTGGAGGATGCCCGCGTAACCGCGCACGGTGGGGGCCTCCTCGGGCACCTTGAAATACATGTTGACGCCGCCGTTCTCCGCCCGTTCGGTCACGAGGAAAAAGGGGCTGGCGCACTCGGGCACCGCTTGCAGGAACTCGGGGTGTTCGACGTACTTCTCGGGCAGGGGCGGGAGCTTGCGGCTGTACTCCAGCAGGGCCTGGAGGCGCAGGGGCTTGGGTGCGGACTTGAACAGCGAGACGATGCTCTGGAGCCGTTCGGGCAGGGGCGCGGACGCGGGCTGGGTCATGGGGCCAACTGTACCCCCGCCCCGCGAGGCGGTATGGTGAGCGGCGTCCAGTTGACCTTTTCGGTCAACGACTTGCCCGGCCCGTCATTCCCCTGAAGCTCAAGGAGGCAGACCATCATGGAATACGCGAAAGATGTGCTCGTCAGCACCGACTGGGTGGCCCAGAACCTGAACACGCCCGGCGTCCGGCTCGTGGAGGTGGACGAGGACATCCTGCTCTACGACACGGGCCACATCCCCGGTGCCGTGAAGGTGGACTGGCAGCAGGACTTCTGGCACCCGCACGAGCGCGAGTTCATCTCGGCGCGGGAGCTGTCGGCGCTGCTGGGTCGTCTGGGCCTGAAGGAAGGCGACCAGATCATCCTCTACGGCGACAAGAGCAACTGGTGGGCCGCCTACGCCTACTGGTTCCTGAGCTACAACGGGGTTCAGAACCTCAAGCTGATGAACGGTGGCCGCCAGAAGTGGGTGGCCGAGGGCCGCGAGCTGACGACCGACGCGCCGACCTTCGAGGCGACGACGTACCCCACCCTGCAACGTGACGAGAGCCTGCGCGCCTACCGCGACGAGGTGAAGGCGCACATCGAGACCGTGCGCGCCGGGCGGGGCGCGATGGTGGATGTCCGCAGCCCCGACGAGTTCTCCGGCAAGGTGACGCATATGCCCACCTACCCGCAGGAGGGCGTGCTGCGCGGCGGCCACATCCCCGGTGCCCGCTCGATTCCGTGGGCGCGCGCCACGAACGAGGACGGCACCTTCAAGAGCGCCGACGAACTCAGCGCCCTGTACGCCAGCGAGGGCGTCACCCCCGACAAGGACGTGATCGCCTACTGCCGCATTGCCGAACGCTCCAGCCACTCGTGGTTCGTCCTGCGCGAGCTGCTGGGCTACCCGAAGGTTCGCAACTACGACGGCTCGTGGACCGAGTGGGGCAACGCGGTCGGCATGCCGATTGAGAAGACGTACAGCGAGGCGTGAGGCGGTAAGCAAAAAGTTGAAGGCTGAGGGCAGAGGGCTGGGGCGTTCCCGGCCCTTTCTTTTGGACGGCCACAGGAGGACGTGGAGCTGTTGTGTTGCCCCTCCCCCTTGAGGGGGGAGGCCGGGTGGGGGTGAGCTGGCTTGGCGTCCTCGAAAAATAGACGCACCAATTATTCGAGATCATTCACCCGCACCAGCGGCCCGCCCAACCCGCTCAATCTCGCAGGCAGCGAGGCCGTCCTCACATCCGCGCCCGTGTCCGCGTCGAAGGTCTGGAAGGTGGCGGTGCCCTGCGCCGTGTTCAGGCTGAGCAGCGTGACCGTACTCCGCGCCGTGCCCGGATGGCCCACATAGTGCCGCCCGCCGATGCCGCCGCTGGCGAGGACGTTCAACCCGCCCAGCCGTCCGGGGTAGAAGGCGGCGTGGTGGCCGCTGACGTAAGCGAGGACCTGCCCCTCCTCCATGACCTCCCTCAGCGGGAGGGGGTCGCGGATGACCTCGCCGGGTTTGTTCTTGCCCTCGCTCACGCCCGCGAGCGGGAGGTGGCCGAGCACGAGACGGATGCCCGCGCGCCGCGCCTGCGGGGTGGCGAGTTGCCGGGCCAGCCACGCGCGTTGATCTGCACCCACGTTCGGGCCGCTCGCGTCCAGTACGGCGACGAACAGGCTGCCGCCGAAGGTGAAGCTGGAGCGGAAGGGGAAATTCGCCCGCTCCACGTAGTTCAACTTCGGTGCGTGTTCCCTCCAGTACTCGGCGGCCAGCCTCCGGTCCCGGCTCAGGCCCGCGTCGTGGTTGCCCAGCGCGGCGGCGAAGGGGATGCCCGCCTCCCGCAACGGCGCGTGAACGTCCCGGTCGAAGGCGGCCCACATCGCCCGTACCCGCGCGTCCGTCAAGCTCGCCTGCTGCCCGGCGATCAGGTCGCCCGCCGACAGCACGAGGTCGGGCCTCCACTCGCGCACGATTCGACCCACGCTGCGGGTCAGGGCCGCCGGGTACGCGGTGCTGCCGTAGGAGCCATTGAAGTCGCTCAGGACGACTACCCGGAGCGGTTTCGCCGGAACGGGCGCGGCGGCGACGAGCAGGGGGGTGAGGAGGAGGGGCAGGAGACGGCGCATCCTCCCCAGTCCATCACGAAACGTTGAGCTGCCCGTCAACCAGCCCTGACACGCGGGCGGCACGCTGGGGCATGACCCAGGACGACCACGACGCGCTGCCCGTCAACCCGACCCTCGCCGTTCGCACCGACGCACCGCCGGAAGACCAGCCTGCCGAACAGGGGGACGCGCCCGCCGACCTCGCCGAGCGTCCGGCCTCCGGTGCGCCGACCCCCTCCGGTGAGGGGTTGAATGCCGCACAAGTAAGCGCCCTGCTTGGTGGCAGCGAGGAGCAGGCCGAGACGACGCGGGCGTTGGAGTCGGCGGAGGGCCAGAACCCGGACACGGAGAGCTGAGGTCGGCCTAATCGGGCACGCGCACGGAGTCGATCTGCACCCCGTAGCGCAGCAGCACGGTCTTGAGCCGCTGCATCGCGTCCACGGCGCGGGTCCGGTCGGCGGGGCGGAACACCAGCGTCAGGCGGGCGGGGCTGCCGGGACGAGGCTCCTGCGCCTGCACTTGCAGGGGGCGGCGGAAGGCGGCGTCGCCCATCACGTCGCGCAGGATGCGGGCAAACGTCAGCTCGTCCACCCCCTCCAGCGTGAAGGCGATGCCCTGCGGCACGTCGGGCGCGTCGGTCATGGGGGGCAGGGTAACGCGGGAACGGGCGGACGGGCCGGGGCCGACCTGCTTTTCGCCCCGCCTAGAATGCCCGCATGACGTGGCAGGATGAGCCGACGACCGAGCGCCTGAACGGGGCCGACCTGTATTTCGAGGTGACGGGACCAGAGGACACGCCCCCCGAAGAGCCGACCGTGATCTTTCTGCACGGCGGCCCCGGCTACAACGCCTACACCTTCCGCAGCCTCTTCGGAGAGCGATTGGAGCACCGCCGGGTCGTGTACCTCGACCAGCGTGGCTCGGGCCGCAGCGGGGCACTTGCGGACACCGAGCAGGGCGGTGACACCCTCGACCTCGATACGCTCGTGGCCGACGTGGAGGCCGTGCGCGAATACCTGGGGGCCGAGAGCATCATCCCGCTCGGGCACGGCTTCGGGGCGCTCGTGGCGCTGGAGTACGCCCGGCGGCACCCGACCCGCACGCCGCGCGTGGTCGTCGTCAACCCGTGGGTGCATTTCCCGGACCTCGCCCTCACCCTCCTGGCCGAGGCGAGCGCCCGGCGCGGCGTGCCGCTGGACGACCCGGCGACGGAGGTGCGCGCCCGCACGCCGGAGGGGGAGTACGCCCCGGTCGGAGAGGCGCGCGTGGAGGCGGCCTTCCGCCTGCTCAACGCCCGTGACCTGCTCAACGCCCTGCACTTCCGCGACGCGGCGAGCCGGATGCGCCAGGAGTTCGCCGACGCCGAGGGGCAACTCGTGGGCGGCGGCGAGGTGCAGGAGGCATTGGTCCACCAGGGCCTGTGGGAGTTCGAGTACCCGCCCTTCCTCGCGGAATTGCGCCGCCCCGTCTTCGTGATCGCCGGGGTCCACGACCGCACGAGCTACCCCGAGCAGGTCCAGTGGCTCGCCGACCTCGCGGACGCCGACGTGACCGTGCTGGACGCCGGACACTCCCCCTGGCTCGACGACGAGGACGCCTTCGCGGAGGCGCTGGAGGAGGCATTGACGCGCTGAGGTCGGCCCTGTGCCGTACTCTGGGCCATGACCCACAATCCGGACGGCGAGGGGACGCAGGGCGAGCGGGCACACGGCGAGGTCGTCATCAGCGGCGTGGACACCGGACCAGACGGGGACACGCGCCAGAACCTGACCCCCACCGAGGACCACGCCCGCTTCCAGCCCACCGCCCACCCGGTCGGGGAGCCGGAGGACGAGGACGGGTGAGGGGTGAGGCGTCAGGACGAAGGCTGTTCTCCCCCCGTCCCTCACGCTCAATCCCTCCCTACGCCAGCAGGTCCCGCGCGATGATCAGCTTCTGAATCTCACTCGTGCCCTCGTAGATGCGGAGGAGCCGCTGGTCCCGGTAGTACCGCTCCACGGGGGAGTCCTTCATGTAGCCCATGCCGCCCGCGACCTGCACGGCCTTGTCCGCCACTTGCGAGAGCATCTCGGTCGCATGGTATTTGGCGACCGAGGCCATGCGGCGCACGTCCTGCCCCCCGTCCACCATCCACGCCACCTTCTGCCACAGGAGGCGGCTGGTCTGGATGGCAATTTCCATCTCGGCGAGCATGAACTGGACCGCCTGGAACTCCGCGATGGGCTGCCCGAACTGCTCGCGGGTCTTGGCGTGGGCGACCGAGAGATCGAGGAGGCGCTGCATCGCCCCCGTCGAGCGCGCGGCGATGCCCACCCGCCCGTTCGTGAGGATGCCCAGCGCCTCGCGGTAGCCCAGGTGTTCGGGGCCGAGGAGGTTCGCGGCGGGAATCTCGGCGTCCTCGAAGATGACCTCGGCGGACAGGGACCCCTTCTGCCCCATCTTCTCGTCGATCTTGCCGACCCGCACGCCGGGCGTGGTCTGCGGCTCGACGAGGAAGGCGCTCATGCCGCGCGTGCCCTTCGCCGGGTCCGTGACCGCGATGACCGTCAGCACCCCGGCGATGGGCGCGTTGGAGATGTAGTGCTTCGTGCCGTTCAGGACGTAGCACTCGCCCCTCTTCTCGGCCCGCGTGCGGATGTTCGCCGCGTCGGACCCGCTGCTCGGCTCGGTGATGGCGAAGCCCGCGACGCATTCGCCACTCGCCATGCGCGGCAGGAAACGCCGCTTCTGCTCCTCGGTGCCGAGCTTCACCAGCCCGCTTGTCCCAATGGAGGCGTGCGCGCTGATCACCCCGCCGAAGCCCATGTGCCCCTGCCCCAGCGCCTCGTACACGGCGCAGCGCCCCAGCGACCCCAGCCCCACCCCGCCGTACTCCTCGGGGATGCTCAGCCCGAACAGCCCCAGCTCGGCGGCCCCCCGCATCAGCTCGTCCGGCACTCTGTTCGTCGCCTCGATCTCGTGGGCGCGCGGCTCCACCACGTCCAGCATGAAGTCGCGCACCGTCGCCTGCACGTCCCGCAGGTCCTCGGGAAGATTAAAATTCATAGGTGGGAACAGGGTAGCGCCGGGAGGGGGTGTGGGGTGTGGGAAAAGATCGCCCTTCCTACAGCCCACAACCTGCAAGCCACACCCGCATTGACATCCCCCCGCTTCCCCCGTAAGATGTGTAGGCCCGCGTCAGAGGCGTGCGGTGGGTTTAGCTCAGTTGGTTAGAGCGCCGCTCTGTGGAAGCGGAGGCCGGGGGTTCAAGTCCCCTAATCCACCCCAGGTTGTCCCGGTCGCCGCCGCGTGTGGGGGCCGGGGCCTTTCTTTTGATCTCTGGGCGTGGGCGGCGTGCGGGGATGGCGGAATTGGTAGACGCACCAGACTTAGGATCTGGTTCCCGGAGGGAGTGAGGGTTCAAGTCCCTTTCCTCGCACCAACACAGAGGGCACCAACACGGCAAAGCGGCGGCTTCCGGTCCTCTCCGGTGGGCCGCCGTTCGCCTTGCCCCCGCCGGGAGTCGCGCGGCGGGCGTATCAGGCTCTATGATGCGCGGCGGCATGTCGCGCGCCACCCGGCTCACGGAGCGGGCGCAGGCGGCACAGGCACACACGAGGACACGCCCCACCCCTCCACCGCGTCCAGACGCGGGCCGGGCAGGCGGGGGCGTCAGGATGGGAGACGTATGGCAGAGCTGATCAGCAGGGAAGGCAACAAGGTGCAATTCCGGGTCGCGGTGCCCGCCGCCGAGGTGAACCGCGCCTACGAGCAGGTGTGGGCGGGTCTCGCGCGTGACGTGCGCGTGCCCGGCTTCCGGCCCGGCAAGGCACCGCGCAAGGTGCTCGAAGGCCGCGTCGGCAAGGGCTACGTCGAGAACGAGGTCCGCGACCGACTCCTCCAGGCGCACTACCCGCAGGCGGCCCGCGAACTCGGCCTCAGCCTCGTGGACGCGCAGATCGACCCCGGCACGCTGACGAGCGGCCAGGGCTTCGACTTCACCGTGAACGGCGAGACGTACCCCGAGGTCAAGCTGGGCGACTGGAGAGGCGCGCAGCTTACGGCGGCGTCCCCCGAGATCACCGACGAGGTGCTGGAGCGCACGCTCTCCGACCTTCAGGAGCGCAACGCGACCTTCACGGCGGCGGAGCGGCCCATTGAGGCGAGCGATCAGGTCACCATCGAGGAACTCGGTGAGGAGGGCGGCACCTACCCCGTGTACCTCGACGTGGCCGAGACGCACGTCCGCGACGCGCTGCTCGGCAGGAGCGTCGGCGACGAGGTGGAGATCACCGTGCCCGCGCACCAGCACGGCGACCACGAGCACCCCGCCCATACCGTCCGCGTGCGGGTGCAGGGCGTGCAGACCAAGCAGCTTCAGGAACTGAACGACGACTTCGCCAGGAGCCTGAACTTCGACAGCCTGGACCGCCTGCGGACCGATCTCAGGGGCGAGCTGGAGCGCCGCGCCCGCCAGGAGGGCGACGCCGCCCGCCGCGAGGAGTTCGTGACCGGGCTGGTGGAGAGGATGCAGGCCGATATTCCCCGCGCCCTCGTGGACCGCCGCCGCGAGGCGATGCTGGAGGAGATTCAGGACGACCTGAGTCGCCAGGGCGTGAAGTGGGGCGAGTACGAGGAGTTCATGCGCGAGCAGGGCAAGCTCGACGACTTCATGGCCGACCTCGCCAGGAATGCCGAGTCCCGCGTGAAGCGTGACCTCGCGCTGGAGCGGCTCGCCGAGGACCTGAACGTGCGCGTCACCGAGGCCGAGTTCAATCAGACCCTCGGCGCGCTCGCGCAGGGCAACAACATGACCGTCCAGCAGCTCCGCACCCAGCTCGGGCCGGAGGGCCTGAACGGCTACCTCGTCAGCCTCACCCGCGAGAAGGGGCTGGCGCAGGCGCTCGCCCAACTCGGCGGCGGGCAGGCGGCGCAGGCCCAGGGCGCGCAGAACGTCGTCAGTGAGCCTCAGACCGAGCAGGCCGAGCAGACCGAGCAGGCGGGCACCGAGCAGGCCGAGGACATGAGCGCAGGCAGTGACGCCACCGGGGAGACCCAGATCGAGGCGCAGGCCACCTCGCAGGAGGAGGGCACCGGGGCGACGGACTCTGAGACGGCGGATACTGGGATGACCGACGAGCTGACCGTCGGCACCGCCACCGACGACGCGGATGTGAGCGCCCAGGAGGCCGTCACCGCCCGGACCGGGGAGGTTTCGACGGGCACCGAGGGGACGACCGAGCAGGGCACCACCGAGCAGGGCGGGGAGCAGGGTCAGGAGCGGCAGGGCGAGTAGAACCCACGGCCCATCGAGGGCGAGGAGGGGGCGTGTCCGTCGGGGCGTGCCCCCTTTTTCGGGGGAGGGGCACAAGGACTCAGCCTCTCGTCTCTTCAACACACCCTCAAGCTCAGGCGACTCCTGCTGTTCTGCTGGCGGCTGGAAGCTGGCCGCTGGTCGCCCCCCGAACCACGTCCCCACTCCCAGATTATTCCTTGAACGTCTGTTCAAAGAATGCTACGGTTCGGGCATGACTGCACCCCAGGGCCAGCCCCCCACCCCCGCCCGCCCCAGCATCGGCATCACGGCCCTCGGCACGTACGCGCCCGCGCGGGTGGTCACGAACGCGGACTTCGAGGCGCGGATGGACACGAGCGCGGAGTGGATCGAGAGCCGCACGGGCATCCGCGAGCGCCGCTTCACGGAGGCCGAGGAGTACACCTCGGACGTGGGGGTGGCTGCCGTCCGCGACCTGCTCTCGCGCGACCCGGACGCCCTGGATGAAGTGGACGCCGTGATCTGCGCCACGGTCAGCCCCGACGCCCTGATGCCCTCGACGGCGGCCCTGATCGCCATGCAGGTGGGCCTGGCCGGGGCCGCTGCCTTCGACCTCTCGGCGGCGTGCAGCGGCTTCGTGTACGGCGTGAGCGTGGCGCAGGGCCTGATCCTGGCGGGCACGGCGCGGCGGGTCCTCGTGGTGGGGGCCGAGGCCCTCTCCAAGATCGTGGACCAGAACGACCGCAATACCGCCATCCTCTTCGGGGACGGGGGAGGTGCGGCGGTCGTGGGGCCGGTGCCGCAGGGCTACGGCTTTCAGGACTTCGTGCTGGGGGCCGACGGCGCGGGCGGCTCCAGCCTCTACCTGCGCTGTGCCGCCCCCCGGCTTCCCGGCGGCTTCGAGATGGGCGAGGCCGTCGGGATGAATGGCCGCGAGGTCTTCAAGTTCGCCGTGCGCGTCCTCGGCGACAGCGGCAATCAGGTTCTCGCCAGGAGCGGCCTGAGCAGCGCGGACGTGGACTGGGTGATTCCCCATCAGGCCAACATCCGCATCATCGAGGCCGCCTGCGAGCGCGTGGGCCTGCCCATGAGCAAGACGGTCGTGAACCTCGACCGCTACGGCAACACGTCGAGCGCCACCGTGCCCCTCGCGCTGCGGGAGGCCATCGACGACGGGCGGATTTGGGACGGCCAGCAGCTCCTCCTCGTCGCGTTCGGGGGCGGCCTGAGCTGGGCGGCCTCCACCCTGAAATGGTGGGCGGGTGCCCCCAGCTTGAAGGCTCGGGCGAGGCAGGAAGCGGTGGGCGTGTGACCATCGCCGCCCTCTTCCCAGGCCAGGGTTCGCACGCCGTCGGGATGGGCGCGGACCTCACCGCCGCCTTCCCCGAGGCTGAGGCCGTGTATGCCGAGGCCGAACGTACCCTGCCCGGCCTGCGCGCCCTGATCGAGACCGGGCCGCTCGACGAGTTGACCCTGACCGCCAACCAGCAGCCCGCGCTCGTGGCCGCGTCGGTCGCCGCGTACCGGGCGTGGCAGGCCAGGACGGGCCAGACCCCCGCCTACGCCGCCGGGCACTCGCTGGGCGAGTACAGCGCGCTCGTCGCTGCCGGGACCTTGAAGCTGGAGGGCGCGCTGACCCTCACCCGGCGGCGCGGCGAATTGATGCAGAAGGCCGTGCCCGTCGGCGTCGGGGCGATGAGCGCCGTCATGGGCGACCCCGCCGTGGTGCGCGAGGTCTGCGACTCGGCACCGGGCATCGTCCAGCCCGCCAACTTCAACGCGCCGACCCAGACGGTGATCTCGGGGGAGAAAGACGCCGTGGACGCCGCCGCCGCCACACTCAAGGGGCGGGGCCTCAAGGTCATCCCCCTCAAGGTGAGCGCCCCCTTCCACTGCGCCCTGATGCAGCCCGCGCAGGATGCCCTGACCCCCGACCTGCGGGCCACGGCCTTCGGTCCCCTCGCCTTTCCGGTGGTGGCGAACGTGACCGCCGAGGCGAACGGCGACCCCGCCGCCCTCCCCGACCTCCTCGCCCGCCAGATCACCGGGAGCGTGCGCTGGGTGGAAACTATTCAAACCCTCGCGGCCCTCGGCGTGGACACCTTTATCGAGTTCGGGCCGGGCGCGGTGCTCACCGGCCTCGTCAAACGTATCCTGCCCGACGCGCGGACCCTGAACGTCGGCAAGGCGGAGGACCTCGCTTGAGCGTCCCGCAGGCCCCGCACACCCGCGAGGAACTCCTTCAGGCGCTCAATCAGATGCAGGGCGAGCTAGGAACATACTTCCGCAAGCTGCCGGGGGACGTGTTCACGCGCGGTTCGGCGGAGGCATGGTCTCCGTCGCACCACCTCCACCACCTGACGCTCTCCAACGCGCCGGTCGCCAAAGCCTTGCAGATTTCCCGTGATCGGCTGGGACGGCGGAGTGGGGGCCGCCCCTCACGCTCCTTCCTCGACATCCGCGACGGGTACCGGGACGCGCTCGCGGGCGGGGCGAAGGCGTCTGGCCGCTACGTCCCCGATCCGCAGGGCGACCAGGCCGCGCTCGTGCAGGAGTACCTGGACGCCACCGCCGCCGTGAGAACGGCCCTCGCAGGGTGGACGGACGCCGACCTCGACCGCTTCGCCCTGACGCACCCCGTCCTCGGCGAACTCAGCGTCCGCGAGATGCTGCTCTTCACCCTCTACCACAACCAGCACCACCTCGGCGGCGTGAAGGCCAGTCTGGGGCAGGCGTGATGCCGTCCCGACCTCGACACGTCTTCCTCGTGACCGGCCCCACAGCCTGTACCCTGAGACGATCATGAGGAGACGACTGCTGCCCGTGCTGCTCCTTCCCCTCCTCTCGTCGTGTGACTACTACTCTCGGGACCTCCCGGAACCCACTCCCGTCTCGTTCAAGGATGACCCCCGCATCCTGCGCGGCGTCTGGGTGGGGCAGCTCAAGGCGTCGGACGCGGACGTGGGGCAAACCCTGCGTCTCGACCTGAAGGCTACCTACTTGAGTTCGTTTGAATACGCGGTGAGTGGAAGTGCCGCCATCGGAACGCAAACGTTCAGCGTGGAGGGGACGGTCTCGGGTGGGGCCGAACACTCCTACCTCCGTCCGCAGACCAGCCCGGTCCCAAGTGGTGCCCATCTGAACCTGCGGGGCGACGATGGCACGACGGCGAACACGATGTTCTGCGACGTGCTCAGCGAAAACGTGACCGACCCCCTCTGGAGGTGCTTTGCCAGCGCGACCTCCCAGAGCTTCGACCTGAAACGAGAGAATCCATGACCCAAGCTCAACCCCAGAAGATCGCCCTCGTCACCGGCTCCAGCCGTGGCCTGGGCCGCGCGATGGCCCTCGCACTCGCTCAGGCGGGCTTCGGCGTGGCCGTCCACTATGGCCGCAATCAGGTGGAGGCGGAGAAGGTCGCGGGGGAGATTCGTGCGCTCGGCGTGCCCGCCCAGGTCTTCGGGGCCGACCTCTCCACGCCCGCGAATGCCGGAACGCTCGTGGAAACCGTCATCGGGGAGATGGGCCGCCTCGACGTGCTCGTGAACAACGCCGGGATCACCCGTGACACCCTCGCCATCCGCATGAAGGACGAGGACTGGGACGCCGTGCTGGACACCAACCTGGGGAGCGCCTTTGCCGCCAGCCGCGCCGCCATCAAGCACATGATGCGCGCCCGCACAGGCCGGATCATCAACATTGCCTCGGTCGTCGGGCTGATGGGCAACCCCGGTCAGGCGAACTACGTCGCCAGCAAGGCCGGGCTGATCGGCCTGAGCAAGGCGTTGGCGAAGGAGTACGGCGGGCGCGGCATCACGGTCAACGCCGTCGCCCCCGGCTTCATCGAGTCGGACATGACGGCGGGGCTTCCGGGCGACGTGCAGAAGGCGTACCTCGGCGGCATCCCCCTGGGCCGCTTCGGGAGGCCCGAGGAGGTCGCCGCGCTCGTCGCCTTCCTCGCCTCGGACGCCGCCGCATACATTACCGGGCAGGTGATCGGGGTGGACGGTGGGCTGTACCCGCACTGACGGTATGGCTGAGAAGCGACACCGTTTGGCTTGGAACTCTGCCCATCTGAGGGAAACTCACCAGCGTTGGATCAGCCGAGGTTAGAGGTTATCAGTACGGCCCTGCCACTGAGGTAGATGAACCTCACCCGCAATGCTGGAGCTGCATCTATTACGTTGAGTTGACGGGCAAGTTCGCTTTGGACTGGGCGTTTGTACGAACGCGCTGTCGGCGATGGATCGCCGGGCCGTCTTCGAGCACGACGGCTGTGAACATCACGTCGAAACGACGGACGGCTGAGCCGCGACTTCGCCTCATTCCTGCGCCACAACCCGTATACTCCCCTAGTCCAGCACGGACGGGGTTCATGACAGGGGAACAAACCGAGAGGGGCCACTCCAAATGCGTAAGCGCCCGGAGTGTGCGGCTCCGGGCGCGGAAAGGGGGTGGGTGCTATGCCTAACCGCAGGCATCCTACCACGCGCGAGAAGCGGAAGAAAAGACCGCCGACGGTGGCTGAGGTCATGGCGATCCTCACGGCCACGGCAGGTTTGATCACCGCCATCACGCACCTGATTCAAGCCCTGAAGTAAGCCCTCTCGCCCCGTCATCCCGCCCCCGCGCCGGACGCCCCCTGGGAAACCGGGGGGTTTCTGCTGCCTTCCCGGCTTTGAACCCCGTCCAGCCTTTTCGGCGTTTCCGCGCCCCGCGTGTAGACTGGCGCAGACTTCAGACCAAGGAGGTATTCAACTGTGGCAACATTTGAGGACGTGAAGGACGTGATCGTCGAGAAACTCGGCGTGCACGGGGACAAGGTGACGCCCGAGGCCCGCTTCGTGGAGGACCTGGGGGCCGACAGCCTGGAGACGGTGGAGCTGATCATGGGGCTGGAGGACAAGTTCGGCATCACCATCAGCGACGAGGACGCGGAAGGCATCCGCACCGTGCAGGCCGCCGTCGATTACATCGGCTCCAAGCAGTAATCAGCGCCCGCGAGGGGCAGCGCCCGTGAGGGAGCGATCGGGAGCCGGGTGGGCGCGGGTCAGACCGTGTGCCCGCCCGGTTCCCTGTGAGGGGAGGGCAGCATGAGCGTGACGGGACTCAAGCGGGTGGTGATCACGGGCCTGGGGCCGCTGACGCCCATCGGGACGGGGGCGCGGGCCTTTGCCGAGGGGCAGCGCGCGGGCAGGAGCGGCATCGGCCACATCACGCGCTTCGACACGGAGGGCGTGGGCAGCAAGATCGCCGGGCAGGTGGACGACGACCTCGACGAGTTCGTGGACCCCCGCGAGGCGCGCAAGCTCGACCGCTACGTGCAGCTCGCGCTGGTGGCGGCGGAACTCGCCGTGCGCGACAGCGGCCTCCCGGAGGAGGAGTTCCGCAGTGAGCGCGTCGGCACCGTCATCGGCAGCGGCATCGGCGGGGTGAAGACCTTCGAGGACCAGGCAGGGGTGCTGCACTCGCGCGGGCCGGGGCGCATCAGCCCCATGTTCATCCCCATGATGATCGCCAACATGGCGACCGGGCACGTGGCGATGCGCTACGGCTGCACCGGGCCGAGCAGCACCGTCGTCACCGCCTGCGCGACCGGCACCGGGGCCATCGGCGACGCGGCGCGCTACATCCAGCTCGGCCTCGCCGACGTGATGCTCGCGGGCGGCACCGAGGCGGCCATCACGCCCATCGCCATCGGGGGCTTTTCCAACATGAAGGCCCTCTCCACCCGCAACGACGCGCCGGAACAGGCGAGCCGTCCCTTCTCCGCCAGCCGCGACGGCTTCGTGCTGGGCGAGGGGGCGGGCGTGGTCGTGCTGGAGGAGTTTGAAAAGGCCAGGGCGCGCGGCGCGACCATCTACGCCGAGGTCGTCGGCTACGGCACGAGCGCCGACGCGCACCACATCACCCTCCCCGCCCCCGAGGGACGCGGCGCGCAGGTCGCCATGCGAATGGCCCTCGCCACGGCGGGCGTCAATCCCGAACAGGTCGGCTACGTCAACGCCCACGGCACCAGCACCCACTTCAACGACCTGCACGAGACGCAGGGCATCAAGCACGTCTTCGGCGACCACGCGCACAAGCTCGCCATCAGCTCCACCAAGTCCATGACCGGGCACCTTCTGGGGGCCGCCGGGGCCATCGAGGCCATCGCCGTCGCACAGGCCCTTCACGACGGCGTGTTGCCGCCCACCATCAACCTCACCGACCCCGACCCGGCCCTCGACCTCGACTACATCCCGGAGGGGGCGCGTGAGGCGCGGGTGGAGTACGCGCTGAGCAATTCGTTCGCCTTCGGGGGACAGAACGCGGCGCTGCTGTTCAAGCGGGTGTGAGGGGTGAGGAGGGAGGAGGTTGGGCAGTGGGGCTGGTCACACGCCCCCTCACCCCGGCCCTCTCCCACGGGGGGAGAGGGAGAAAAGCATCTTCGGTCTGCGTCTGGTACGGCTTCAAGGGGAAGAACAGGGCGGCTGGCGAGGGGGAGACCTGCCGCCTCCGATCTGACCGCGCCTTCATCTTCCCCTCCTAATGTCGCCGACCTTTCGCCGGGGGTCGGCTTCGTTCATTACTCTGGGGCATGACCGTGCGCGCCGAGAAAGCTGCCTCGCCCTCTCCCGAGCCGCCCGCCAGGCGTGCGCGCCGCGCGAGGCGGGAGGACCGCGCCCCGTCCGCTGAGGGGCGGACCCTCAGCACCGTCGCCAACCCGGAGAGTTCCTTCCTCAACCGGGAGCTGTCGTGGCTGGCCTTCAACGAGCGCGTGCTCGCCGAGGCGCGTGACGAGCGCAACCCGCCGCTGGAACGGCTGAAGTATGCGGCGATCTGCGGCAGCAACCTCGACGAGTTCTTCATGGTGCGCGTGGCGGGCGTCCACCGCCAGATTGCGGCGGGAGTCAGCACGCCCAGCCCCGACGGGCTGCAACCGCGCGAGACGTTGAAGCTCGTGCGCGAGCGGACCCATACCATGCTGCGCGAGATCGAGCGTGCGGCGCGGGCGACCCTCAAGGTTCTTGCTGCCGAGGGCGTGCGGCTCGTGCGCGTGGCCGACCTGGGCAAGCGGGCGCGGGCGGCCTTGCGCGAGCATTACCTGTCGCAGATTCAGCCCGTGCTGACGCCCCTGATCGTGGACCCCAGCCACCCCTTCCCGTACCTGAGCAACCTCAGCCTCAACCTCGCCGTGCTGCTCGACGGCGGTGACGGCGAGGAACCGGAGTTCGCGCGGGTGAAGGTGCCCGTCGGCGTCCTGCCGCGCGTGGTGCCCGTCGGCGACGTGTTGCTGCTGCTGGAGGACGTGATCGCCGCGCACCTCGGGGACCTGTTCAAAGGGCGGACGGTGCTCGCCGCGCACGTCTTCCGCGTGACCCGCAACACCGACTACGAGTTCGAGGAGGAGGAGGCCGAGGACCTGCTCGCCACCATCGAGGACGGGCTGCGGCGGCGGCGGTTCGGAGCGGCGGTGCGGCTGGAGGTCATGACGGGCACGCCCCCCGCCATCGTGACCTTCCTGCAAGAGCGGCTGCGGCTCGCGCCCGAGGACATCTTCCTCCTCGACGGGCCGCTGGGCACCGCCGACCTGATGGGCTTCCCGGTACAGCGCCCGGACCTCGCCTTCCCGCCCTACGTGGCCGCCGTGCCGGACCTCGATGGGGACGAGGAGGGCGGCGTCTTCGACACGCTGCGTCAGGGCGACGTGCTGCTGCACCATCCCTACGACGGCTTCACGAACGTCCTGAACTTTCTGGAGGAGGCGGCGCGCGATCCCCAGGTCCTCGCCATCAAGCAGACGCTCTACCGCACCGGGGACGACCCGAGATTGCTGGGGGCACTCCGCACCGCTGCCGAGAACGGCAAGCAGGTCGTGGCCCTCATCGAACTCAAGGCCCGCTTCGACGAGCAGCGCAACATCTCGTGGGCACGCAAACTGGAGCGGGCCGGGGCGCACGTGGTGTACGGCATGGCGGGCCTCAAGACCCACGCGAAGGTCACGCTCGTCGTCCGGCGCGAGGAGGGGGGCCTGCGGCGCTACGTCCACATCGGGACGGGCAACTACAACCCCAAGACGGCGCGGCTGTACACCGACCTGAGCCTGCTCTCGGCAGACCCCGACCTCGGCGCGGACGTGGCCGAGCTGTTCAATCACCTCACCGGGTACGCGGAGGCCGGGTACAGCCGCCTGCTCGTCGCGCCCGACACCGCCCGCAGCGGCTTCGAGGCGTTGCTGGGGCGCGAGGTGGAACACGCGGAGGCGGGGCACGACGCCTGGGCGCGGATCAAGGTGAACCAACTGACCGACCCCGCGCTGATCGAGGCCCTGTACCGCGCCTCGCAGGGGGGCGTGCGGGTCGAACTCATCCTTCGGGGGGTGTGTTGCCTGCGGCCCGGCGTTCCGGGGCTGTCGGAGACGGTGCGCGTCCGCAGCCTGCTGGGGCGCTATCTGGAGCACGCCCGCATCTACGCTTTCGGGAACGCGGGCAGCCCGGAGGTCTACTTCGGGAGCGCCGACTGGATGAGCCGCAACCTCGACCGCCGGGTGGAGGTCATCGCCCCGGCCCTCGACGACCGCCACCGCGACCAGTTCCTGCGGATTCTGGACACCGAATGGGCCGACACACGCGGCTCGTGGGAACTCGGTCCGGACGGCGTGTACGAGAAGCTCGTCGGCGACTTCAGCGCGCAGGGTGCCTTCGCCGAGGCCCGCCACCCCGCCTGAAGGTGCCCGCCGCCGCCCCGGACGCCCTCTTCGACCTCGCCGTGAACCGCGCCCACGCCGCCCTGCGCGGGTTGCGCCCCGCCGACCCTGCCCCCGCCCTCGCCGAGTGGCACGCCCGCACCCGCTTCGCCCGCCGCGTGCCCCTCGCCGCCGTGGTCGCCGCCCTCGCCCTCAAGCCGGACGACCGGGGAGAGTGGCACTGGGCCGGAGGGCCGGGGGGGGGGTGGGTGACAGGGAAGGCACCGTTTCCGTGAGGAGTTGACGGACGAGTTCTCTTGGAGGCCGGGCCTGTTCACCCCCTCTGCTTCGCAGCTCTACGAGTCCCGGACTCCCCCTCAATACGCTTGATGTGAGTTGCGGTCGGGCAAAAGAAGCGTTTTCGCCGTCTGGCAGGAGGACGAGCGTTGCTCGCCACCCTTCTCCCCAGCCCTCTGCTTCGCAGCTCTACGAGTCACCCGCAAGGGGAGAGGGAGCAAAAAGCACATCTGGCACACTCGTTTTCTCTTGCACATCTGGCGTTCAAGGGGGAGGAGAAAACAAACCTATTCATCTCTTTAAGTGCGTGTCGAAGCCGTTCTTTTCCTACACCCTGCCCCCTACCACCTCCGCCGCCACCCGCACCGCCCGCGTGATTTCCTCCTGCGGCAGATAGGGCAGCGGCGGGCGGTCCTCCGGCACGGCGAGGGCCACCCCCGCGTTGGCGGGGACGTGAAGAAAGCCGCAGGGCACCCCGGCGCGGCCCGTGTGCGCGAGGTGGTCGAGGGCGTGGTAGAGCACGAAGTTGCAGAGGTACAGGCCCGCCGTGTTGCTGATATCGCCGGGGATGCCCGCCGCTCTCCACGCTTCCACGACGGCGCGCAGGGGCAGGGTGCTCATGTAAGCGGGCGGGGCCTCCGCGTGTCCGTGCGCCGGGTGGTCGCGGTAGACCCACCCGGCATTGTCGGGGATACGAAAATCCATGACATTCAGGGCGACCCGCTCGGCGGTGACGTGGGGCCGCCCCGCCGCGAGGCCCGTCAGGAGTACGGCGTCCGGCTGGTGGGCGTCCAGCAGGGTGAGCAGGGCCGCCGCCGCCGCGTGCGGTTCCACGGGCAGCAGCGCCGAGACGACGCGCGCCCCGCCGACCTCCGCCCCGTCCAGCGCCTCCGCCGCCTGCGCGCTCGGGTTGATGGGGTGCGTGTGGAACGGCTCGAAGCCGGTGAGCAGGAGCGTGGGCATAGGGGGGAGGATACGGCGGGAGTCGTGGAACAGGGAGGTGGGACGTTCGGACGAACCCTCAACCTCCGCCCGGTGTTCAGCGGGACGTGCTTATCCTGTGGGGATGACGCAGGCGGAGTTTTCCGACGCCGACCTCCATGATCTCGCTCGGGTCGAACGGTATCTGATTCTCTGCCTGATCGTCTTGTTCGTGTGCGGGGCCATGTTGGCTGGGTTGCCGGGCCTCTCCTGGGATGCGGCCACCTTCGTGGGTGTTCTCTTTCTCGCGGCCCGCATCCTGTCGTACTTCCTTTACTACTTTTTCCTCGAACTGGCACACGTCCGGTTCGGCTGGGCCTATGTTCTCCTGGCCCTCCTGCCCCTGCTGGCGAGCTGGCTTGGCCTTCCCAGAACGCCTCTGACCTCCGTTCTCCCCATTCTCGCCTGGTTGATGATGGTCCTACATCTCTCCTGGATCAATCGAACCGTGTTCAAACCTCGTGGCATCAGGATGGGGCTGTTGGGGCCACAGGTTTAGCGATGGTCCGTCAGGCTCTTGCGAGGGCGAGGCGACCGTCTTCTCCTCGTCCTCCCACTGTGCCCCGTCCCGCGCCACGGTTCACCCCTTGCCCCGCCCGCTATCCTCCCCGTGTGCCCGAACTGCCCGAGGTCGAGACCACGCGCCGCAAAATCGAGCCGCTGCTCGCGGGGCGCACCATCCTCAGCGTCACGCACGACGCCGCCCACCGCTACCGCGACACGCACCTCGCGCACGGGCGGCGGGTGAGCGGGCTGTCGCGCCGGGGCAAGTACCTGATGCTGCACCTCGCGGCGGCGGACGCGGCGGAGGGCGACCCCCACGACCTCGATTTCATCGTCCACCTGGGCATGACGGGCGGCTTCCGGCTGGAGGAGGGGCCACATACCCGCGTGACCGTGCAGACGGACGAGGGCAAGCTCTACTTCAACGACCCCCGCCGCTTCGGCAAGATGGCGGTCGTGCCCGCCGGGGAGTACGCGGGGATGCCGACCCTGCACGCGATGGGACCGGAACCGCTGTCGGACAGCTTCAACGAGGACGAGTTCGCCCGCCTCGCCGCGACGTGCGGGGCCGTCAAGCCGTGGCTCCTGTCGCAGAAGCCCGTGAGCGGCGTGGGCAACATCTACGCGGACGAGAGCCTGTGGCGTGCTCGGATTCACCCAGCGCAGACGCGCCTCGACCGTGAGGAGGCAGGCCGTCTCTACCACGCCATCCGCGAGGTCATGCACGAGGCGGTCGAGGCGGGGGGCAGTTCCCTGGGCAATGGGCTGGGCAACTACCGCCAGCACGACGGCGAACCCGGTGCCTTTCAGGTCCGCCACGCGGTCTACGGGCAGACGGGGAAACCCTGCCCCCGCTGCGGCACACCCATTAGGAAAATCGTGTTGGGACAGAGAGGAACGCACTTCTGCCCCCACTGTCAGAAGGTGCGGGAATGACCGACCTCACGGGCCTCCGCCTCTCCTACACCCGCGCCGAGTTGCGCCGTGAGAGCCTGAATCCCGACCCCCTCGCCCAGTTCCGGGCCTGGCTGGACGAGGCGCTGCGGGGCGGGCTGCGCGAACCCTACGCCCTGAGCCTCGCCACGGCGGACGCCGCGGGCAGGCCGAGCGTGCGGACGGTGCTCCTGCGCGGGGCGGAGGGGGGCGGGCTAACCTTCTACACGAACTACGACTCGCACAAGGGGCGCGATCTGGAGGCCAACCCGCAGGCCGAACTCCTCTTCCACTGGGCCGAACACGAGCGGCAGGTGCGCGCCTACGGGACGGTCGAGCGCCTGAGCGGGGAGGAGAGCGCCGCCTACTTCCATTCCCGCCCCCGTGAGAGCCAGCTTGCCGCCCTCGTGAGCGACCCGCAGAGCGCCCCGGTGGAGAACCGCGAGACGCTGGAGGCCAAGCTCGACGCCCTGCATACCCGTTTTCCAGATGGCACCACCGTTCCCAAGCCCGACTTCTGGGGCGGCTACCGGGTGCGCGTGCAGGAGTGGGAGTTCTGGCAGGGGAGGGCGAACCGGATGCATGACCGCTTCCGCTACGCGCGGGAGGGCGGAGGTTGGCGCGTCGAGCGGCTGATGCCGTAGGAGCGAGCCTCGGCACTTCCGGCAACCTCCTCCCCCTCCGCCGCGTAGTGTGGGGTGTGGAGGACATGAGCGAACGATGGACATCTATCTGGTATGCCTGATCGTGGGCGGCGGGCTGCTGGCCGTCTCCCTCTTCGGCGGGCACCACGGGGACGCGGCGGGGCACGACGGGGACCTCCACGATGTCGCCTCGTGGTTCTCGCTGCGGGCGCTCGTGAGCTTCGCGGCCTTTTTCGGCCTCGCAGGGGTGCTGGCGGGGCTGCTGGGGCTGGGGGGAGCGGGGCGGCTCGTCGTGGCCCTCGTGACGGGGCTGGGGGTGGGGGCGTTCACGGCCCTCGCCTTCAGCGTGGCGCGGACGCGCGGCGAGGTGAGCGGCGGCGCGGGGCGGCTCGCGGGCCGCACGGGGAAGGTCATCGTTCCGCCCGCCCCGGCGAGACCGGGCAAGGTGGCCGTCACGGTCGCCGGGCAGATCGAACACGCCCTCGCCCACAGCGACGACGCCCTGCGCCCCGGCGACGCCGTGATCGTGATCGGCACGCGGGGCGGCGTGCTGGACGTGAAGGCGTGGGACGGGCGGGAGGGGCTGTGAGTGTCCGCCGTCAGGAAACCGTGAGGACGTGTGTCGTCTCCTGGGAAGTGAAGCCGTGAGTGCAAGGAGGAGGAAAGCGTCGTGTTGACTGGAACCCTGATTACCGCCGTGCTGATCCTGCTGGGGATCGTGGTCGTGGTCGTCCTCATCCAGAACTTCCTGATCGTGGTGCCGCCCAACCGGGTGCTCGTGATCTCGGGCCGCAGCCGCACGACCGAGGAGGGCGACACGGTGGGCTACCGGGTCATCCGGGGCGGGCGGGCCTTCCGGGTGCCCGTGCTGGAGAAGGTGTCGTGGATGGACCTCACGACCATTCCCCTCGACCTGAGCATCGAGAACGCCTACTCGAAGGGCGGCATTCCCCTCAAGATTCACGCCGTCGCCAACGTGAAGATCAACGCGCAGGAGCCGCAGCTCTCGAACGCCATCGAGCGATTTCTGGACGTGCCGCGCGAGACGCTGACGAACATCGTGCGCGACACGCTGGAGGGCAACCTGCGCGGCGTGGTGGCGACCCTGACGCCCGAGGAGATCAACGAGGACCGCCTGCGCTTCGCCGAGGCCCTCATCGAGGAGGCCGAGCACGACACCAACAACCTCGGCATCAAGCTCGACACCCTCAAGATTCAGAACGTCTCGGACACGGGCGGCTACCTCAGCTCCATCGGGCGACGCAAGGCCGCCGAGGTCCTCAAGGAGGCCCGCGTCGCGGAGGCCGAGCGCAACGCGGAGGCGACGCAGGCCGAGGCTCAGGCGTTGCAGCGCAGCCAGGTCGCCCAGGCGATCAGCCAGCAGCTCATCATCGAGGAGCAGAACAAGCTGGAGGTCCGCCGCACCGAGCTGGGTGCCATCCAGCTCGCGCGCCAGAACGAGGCGGCGGTGGAATCCGAACTCGCCAAGGTGCGCGCCACCCAGGGCTTCGAGCAGGAGCGCGCGGCGCTGGAGGCCACCCTGCGCCAGCGCACCGCCGAGGCCCAGCGCCAGGCCCGCATCATCGAGGCCCAGCAGAACGCCGAGGCCGCCGAGGTCGAGGCCCAGGCCAAGCAGCGCGCGACCATCGCCCAGACGACCGCCCAGCAGGCGATTCTGGAGCGCGAGAACGAGCTGCGGATTCGCCGCGCCGAACTGGAGGCCATCTCCGCCGCCCGCGAGAACGAGGCCAAAGTGACCGCCGAGCGTGCCCGCGTGGTCGCCGAGCAGGAACTGGAGCAGGAGCGCGTGCTCCTCAATCAGAAGCGGCTGGAGGCCGACGTGGTGGCCCCCGCCCGCGCCCGCAGGGAGGCCGAACTCCTCGCCGCCCAGGCCCAGGCCGCGCCCATCGTGGAGGAGGGCCGCGCGAAGGCCCAGGCCGTGGCCCTGATGGTCGAGGCGTTCCGCAACGCCGGACCCGACGGCGAGCGTGCCTACGTGCTGAACATGCTTCCCGGCATCGTCGAGCAGTTCGCCGCCGCCGTTCAGGGAATGCAGATCGACAAGCTCACCGTCATCGACTCGGGCAACGGGCAGGCGACGAGGAGCGCCGTGCAGACCCTCCCCGCCAACATCATCGGCATGGTGGAGCAGGTCGAGAGCGCGACGGGCGTCAACCTCCTGAGCCTCCTTCAGGGTCGCGGTCAGCCCACTCCCGGAGGAAACGGCGCGAGCGCCAACCAGCCCAGGACGACCCCTCCCGCGAAGGGCGACGCTTAGGCCCATCCGCCGTACGTTTCTCTCCCCGCCCCGGCCCCTGCTGGGGCGTTGTCCTTTCCACGCTACCCTGATGGCCGTGAATGTCCTCGTCATCGTGGCGACCGCCGGAGAGGCTGCCCGCCTCGCTGATCTGCCCACCTGCGTGGTCGTGAGTGGGGTCGGTCCGGTCGCGGCGGCGCTCGCTACCCAGCAAGCCTTACTCACGAGCGACTTTGACCTCGCCGTGAGCGCGGGCATCGGCGGGGCGTATCCCGGCAGCGGCCTCGTCCCCGGCGACCTCGCCGTGTCGGGCGTGATCGTGCAGGCCGACCTGGGGGCACAGGACGGGGCGGCCTTCCTCGACCTCGCGGCGCTGGGGTTGTCCGTGTTGCCCGACTCGCCGCACGCAGGCGTTTTCTCCGTCTGGGAGGGCGCGGCGGACCTTGCCGGGCGACTCGGTGCCCCCTGCGGTCCGACCCTCACCCTGAACACGGTGACGGGGACGGCGGAACGTGCCCAAGCCCTCGCCCGGGTTTATCCTGACGCGCTCACCGAGGGGATGGAGGGGGCGGGGGTGGCCCACGCGGCGCTGCTGGCGGGCGTTCCGGCGCTGGAGCTGCGGGGCGTGAGCAATCCCGTGGGGCCGCGTGACCGGGCGGCGTGGCGCATCGGGGAGGCATTGGCCGCCACCCGGCGCGGGCTGGAGGAATTGCTCGGCCTGTGAGACCGGACCCGGACAGGCCGCCGCGCCCGCATTACCCTGCGTCCATGACTCCCCTTTTCCTGATCCCCCGGAGCCGCGCATGAACGCCCCCGCCTGGCGCGTGTGGCTGGTGGTGGCGCTGATGTGCGGGTGGGGCATCCTCGCCATCCGCTTCGTGCAGCAGGGCAACGTGGCGTTCGCCCTCCTGTGCGCGCTGCTGCTCGTCACGAACGGCGTGACCCTGTGGCGGCTGACGAAGAAGGGGAAATAGGACAGTCCACGTCCTCTAAAGCGGCAGGACGTACACCTCGCCGTCCTCCACCACCGTGCCGTAAATCTGCACCGCCTTCACGGCGGGGAGGGTCTTTGCCTTGCCCGTCGCCAGCTCAAACTTTGCTCCATGTTTCTCGCAGGTGATGCGGCCCTGGCTCACCTCGCCGCCCAGCAGCGGGTATTTCTGGTGGGTGCAGTTGTTCCGCAGGGCATAGAACGCGCCCTCATAGCGCACGACGACCACGCCCACGCCGTCCACCTGCACCTCCGTCTGGCTGCCCTCCGGCAACTCCGCCTCCGCGCCGACCCTGACCCGTTCACCCATGCGGGCGAGTCTAGCGGGGCGAGGGGGGAGACGGTCAGGCTCCGCAGCCCGTTTCCAGCCGCGTCTTCAGCCCACCGCCCGGCGTCCACTCGCTCGCCGTCAGCCCGTAGCCCTCGTAGTACGCGCCGAAGGTCAGTACCTCCATCCGCCCGTCGCCGTTGAGGTCCGCGAGTCCGGCGAGGGCGTGGAGGGTGGCGAGGGGCATCGGCTCGGTGCTGTCGGGGTCATATGCCTTCGAGACGACCTCCGCGCCGAGGACGCTCGTCCGCACCCGTCCCCCCACCACTTGCCGCAACAGGAGGAGGCTGTAGTCGCCCGGCTGCCCGGTCGGCGGCGGAAACAGGCCCGAGCGTTCGGCGAAGCGGCTCGCCTCCACGATCACCTCGTCCGTGCCGTTGCCGTCGAGGTCGGCGCGGACGACGCGGGTGAGGTGGACGACTGGGTTGGGTAGCCCGCGCCGCACGAGTTCGGCCCGCACGGCCTCCCGGTAGACGGCTCCCGTCGTCGGCAGCACGGTCACAGGGCGGGGGCGCGTCCTCACCCCGGTGGGCGTGACCACCGTGAAGTTGGCGGGCCGGACCTCCGGGGTCAGGGCCACCCCGAAGGCGTTCTCGCACGGCACTCCGAAGTACTCGGCCCGCCCGCCCCGCGCCGTGGTGGCCGGGCCGCTCAACCCCTGCACCCGGTAGGTCGCCCCGGCCCGCACCCGCCGCGCCGCGTTGCCGTCTCCCAGCCAGCGCCCGCCCTCCCACACGCCGAGCAGCGAGGCCCTCCCCTCATCCCCCGGCAGCAGCACGAACACCGGGACGGGCACCGTTGGGACCGCCGCGTGACCCGGTGACAGGGCCAGCGACAGGGCGGCGAGCAGGCCGAGGAGAGGGCGAGGCATGGCTCAGCCTACCCGGAACGGCTCCTCCTCCTTTCGTTGGATGAGTGAACACCGCCTTATAAGGTATGTACTCCATTGAGTACGCATCAACTCGGAGGCTCCTATGGTCCAGACCGCGCTTCATGCCCTGCTGGGTGCCGTCTCATGGCTTCTCTCCCTTGTCGTGCCGTTGCTGGTCTTTGGTGGGGTGGGATTGGTCGCGCTGCTCCTCGTCGGATCGCTGGACCGGGAACGCTTCCGGGCGGGGTTGGGATGGCTGGGCGCACGCCTGCCCGCGCTGGGGCGGTGGGCGCTCGTGGCGCTGGCGGTCGGGGTGGGGGCGCTGGCGCTGCACGTCACGCGGCGGGCGGTGGACGTGCGGCTGGGATTGCAGCAGAGTGCCCGTTCCACCAACGTCGCCGATCCCCAGGGCGGGCCGACCGTGCAGACCTCCCCGCGCGTGAGCCTGCTGGAGAGCCGGACCTACACCCGCACCCTGACCCTCCCCGCCGACGTGTACACGCGGCTGCAACTGGACGGCGGCTGGGAGACGCTGCTCCCGTACTTCGGCAGCGCTTCCGGCCCCAGCGTGGAGGAGTTGCGCGAGGGCTTCACGCGGCGGGGCGATACCCTCGTCTTCACCCGCGACGTGACCCTGCGGACGGAGCTTCCCCTCGGGCTGGACACCACCCGCGCCCGCGCCGACCTGCGCTTCGTGGACCCGGCGGGCGGACGCGGAACGTCCTACAACGCCGCCTTCACCGCCGATTACACCTTCACCAACCCGCGCGAGGAGGCCGTCACCGCGCGGTTCGTCTTCCCCCTGCCGCAGGGGAGCGGGACGCTGAGCGGCTTTCGCCTCACCGTGGACGGGCGGGTGGAGCGGGCGAGCGACCTCACGGGCGGCAGCGTTTGGGAGGGACTGGTGGGTGCCGGACAGACCGTCCGGGTGAACGTCATGTACCGGCATCAGGGGTCGCGCGGCTGGGCCTACCGCCTTGCCGACCGCCGCGAGCCGTTGCGGAACCTTGACCTCTCCCTCACCGCCGACCGGCCTGCCCGCTTCGAGCGGTACAGCCTCTTTCCGACGGAGGTGGGCCGCGACGCGCTGGGGCGACCCCGAACACTGCGCTGGCAGCTTCAGGACGTGATCACCGCGCAGAACGTCGCCGTCGTCTTCTCGCAGGGGAGTGTGCGGGAGATGCTCGCCAAAGTGGGCCTCGTCTCGCCGCTGGCGTTGGTGTTGGCCCCCCTCCTCGTCGTCGTGTGGGCGTGGCGTCGGCGTCGGGTCGTCCTGCCGTTGCCGCTGGTCGGGGCGGTGGTGGGGTTGGCGGTCGGGTTCGCGCTGGGTGGGGTGCTGACCGCCTATCTGCCGCCGCTCGTCGCGCTGCCGCTGGGGTCGGCGGTGGGGGTGGCCTTCGGGGTGGTGACGTTGGGGCGGGGATTCGTGGGACCGCTGCTGGTCGCCGCGCTCGTGCCGCTCGTGTTTCTGGCGGTGGGGCACGCGGGGTTGTTGCTGACGTTGCTTGCCGTGGTGGTGCTGGTGTTGCTGCTTGTTGGGGGGCGGAGGGGCAGGGGGACTTGATTCGGTTCGCCCCCACTCCCCTCTGGGGGTAGGGGGCTGGGGGAGTGGCGCTGCGCTGGGCAAAGGGCCTGTTGTCCGCGCCCGTGGTCGAATTCTTGGCGTGGCAAGGTTTGATCTTGTTGCGCTCTATTTGGAAGGCCCAGCCAGGAAGCTCCGCGAGCAAGGCGTGGTGGTGGGAGTGGGCCGTCCGCCCACGGGTAAGAATCGGGCGTCGAGAGTGACGGTTTTAGAAAGCAAAAGCCGTCGCTTTTCTCTCCCTCTCCCCCCGTGGGAGAGAGCCGGGGTGAGGGGGCGACGTGACGACTCTCCTGCCCACTCCCCACGAACAGCACTTCTGCACCTCCCCTTGAGTGGAGAAGTTGGGACCCGTAGAGCTGCGAAGCAGAGGCGGTGAACGGGCCTGGCAAAGAAGAAAACCCGTCCGTCAACCCCTCATCGCTAACGCCTCACTCCTCACCCCTCACCGGCAACACCACCGTGAACCTCGCCCCCCCCAGCGGCGACTCCCCCGCGCTCGCCTGTCCTCCATGAGCGAGGGCCAGCGCACGGACGATGGCGAGGCCGAGGCCGCTGCCGCCCGTGTCGCGGGCGCGGCTCTCGTCGAGGCGGGTGAAGCGGGTGAACACGAGGTCGCGGCCCTCCTCGGGGATGCCGGGGCCGTCGTCGTCCACGTGGAGGCGGGCGGCCCCTGCCCCCTGCTCCACGCACACCTCCACATGGGCGCGGGCGTGGCGCAGGGCGTTCTCAATGAGGTTGGCGGCGATCTGGCGCACCCGGTCGGGGTCGGCGGTGAGGGGGGCGGGGTGGGCGGCCAGGGTCAGGCTCACGCCGCGCGCCCCGGCCCGGTCGCTGAGGTCGCGCACGACCTGTCCGGCGAGGGCGGCGAGGTCCACCTCCTGCATGTGCAGCCCCAGCCGCCCCGCGTCGGCGAGGGTCAGCGTCCGCAGATCACCGACGAGGCGGGTCAGGAGTTGCGTTTGCCCGCTCAGCAGGGCGATCTGCTCGGGGGAGAGGGGGTACACGCCGTCCTCCAGCGCGTCCAGCCGGGCCTGCATGATGGCGATGGGCGTCCTCAATTCATGGGCGATGTCGGCCACCGCCTGCTGGCGCTCGCGCTCCAGGGCTTGCAGGCTGACTGCCATCTCGTTGAAGGTCCGGGCGAGGTCGGCCACCTCGCGCTCGCCGCTCAGCACGGGCGCGCGGGCCTCCAGGTCCCCGCCTGCCAGCCGCGCGGCGGCCAGGGAGACCGCCGTGACGGGCCGCGCCACCCGCCGCGCGAGGAGCAGCCCCAGCGTCGCCGCCGCCGCCGCCGCGAGCAGGCCCGCCTGCACGAGGCTCGTCTGCACGTCGCGCACGAAGTCCTGCGTCCGGGGATTGAGGACCGCCGGGAAGGCCCCGTCGTCGCGGCGGCGGGGTTCCGACTCGCGCTGCCCGTCCGTCACCGTGATCACCATGCCGTTTGGTAGGGGGACGGTGCCACTCACGCCCGCGCTGGATTGTCCCGGCGGCAACCCCTCGCGGTCGGCCTCACCGATGCGGATTTCGGGAGCGAAGGGGCTGGGCGCGAGTTCCTGCCCGAGGCGCTGGGCCTCCTCGCGGGCGCGCAGGTAAGCCTGCACCTCGGGCGGCAGCCGGGCGACCTCGCGCTGCACGGCGAGGTTGGAGAAGAGGAACATCCCGCCCACCGCCAGCGCCACCGTGAGCAGCATGGCGAACATCAGGGTGACGGCGAGGCTCGGCCCGCGCCACCCGGCACCCGGCGGGGGAGGGGCTGGGGTCAAGCGGACGCCTCCAGGCGGTAGCCCACCCCGCGCACGGTATGAAGCAGCCCGCCCGCCCGCACGGCGTCGAGCTTGCGGCGCACGGAGGCGAGGTGCGCGTCCACCACCCGCTCCAGCGCGTCGCTGTCGGGCAGGGCGGCGGCGAGGAGTTCCTCGCGGGTAAAGGCCCGCCCCGGCACCTGCGCCAGGTGCGCGAGCAGCCGGAACTCGGCGGGCGTCAGATTCAGGGGCTGCCCGTTCACCCGCGCCACGACCGCCCGGCGGTCCACTTCCAACGGCCCGACCCGCAGGGGGCGTTCGGTGTCGCCCTCGGCGGCGTTCACCCGGCGCAGCACGGCCTTGACGCGCGCCATCACCTCGCGCGGGCGGAAGGGCTTGACCACATAGTCGTCCGCGCCGAGTTCGAGGCCGACGATCTGGTCGGTCTCCTCCGCGCGGGCCGTCACGAGGATGACGGGCGTCGAGCCGTCGGCGCGCACGGTCTTGAGCACGTCGAGGCCGCTGCGGCCCGGCAGCATGATGTCGAGCAGGATCAGGTCGGGGCTGGCGGCGCGGTAGGCGGTCAGGGCGGTATGGCCGTCCCCCGCCCGCTCGGTGCGGTAGCCCTCCTGCCGCGCGTAGGCCTCCAGCACCTCCGCGAGCTGGGGTTCATCCTCCACAATCAGGATCAGGGCACTCATGACCGCATGGTAGGCGCAACGGGCGAAGGTTATGCGAAGGTCCGGGGCCGGGCCGTGGCGCGTGCCAGGAAGAAAAACCGCGTGTGCGACCCGCCCAAGCCGTCTTCGACAAACCTTCAAGAAAGGTGAGCGCGCCGTTCGTGCGGACGCGGCAGGCTGAGCGGCATGACCCTCCCCCTCACCCCGCCCGCCCGCGCCCCCGGTGCGCGCCTCGCCCTGACGCTCGCCCTCGCGCTCGGTGTGGGCGGCGCGGGGGCGCAGACCAGTCAGACCACGACCCCGGCGCGGACGACCCAGACCCAGACCACGACGACTCAGACCACGACCCAGACGACCACCCAGACGGGCACGACCCTCACGCTGGACGCCGCGCTCGCCCGACTCGCTCAGGCCCCCAGCGTCACCCAGGCGCAGCTCAGTGTGCAGGTCGCGCAACAGAACCTGAACGCGGCCCGCAGTGCCCTCGGCCTGAGCGTGAGCGTGACGGGCAGCACGACCTACACGGGCGGCTACACGACCACGGGGGACGACGGCACGACGAGCGCCACGGCAGCGAGCCTCGGCGGAAGTGCGGGCGTGCAGGCGAGCCTCGGGCTGCTGCCGTGGTCGAGCGGGCAGTCCACCCTGCGCCTCGCGCAGCGCAGCCTGACGCTCGCGCAGGCCAGCCTTCAGGCGGCGGGGGCGAGCGCGCGGCTCAACGTGTATCAGCAGTACCTCGCCGCCGTCGTCGCCCAGCGGGACGTGGCCCTCGCCACCGACACCGTGGCCCTGCGCCAGCGCCAACTGGAAATTGCCCAGACCCGCCGGGCGCAGAACAACGCCACCCAGGAGGACGTGCTCACCGCGCAGGCGAACGTGCAGCTTGCCCAGGCGTCGTTACTGGAGGCGCGCAGCAACCTCGAAGTCGCCCGCCTGAACCTCGCGGCGGTGCTGAATCAGACGCTGACGGGCGTGACCTTCTCCACCACGCCAGCAAGCACCTTCACCCTGCCGGACCTGAATACCCTCGTCACCCGCGCCCGCACGGCTACGGTGGATGTCGTGGACGCGCAAAACGACCTCGCCGCCGCCCAGGAGACGCTGGAGGAGCAGCGGCGCAACGCCCGCCTCCCCGACCTGACGGCCAGCCTGCGTTACGGCCCGGCGAGCAGCGGCGGCGTGAACGCGAGCGTCAGCGTGCTGGAGGGCGACGCGGCGGTGGGCTACAGCGTGCCCTTCGGCGGCAGCGGCGTGAGTGCCACCAACCGGGTCGTCGCCAGCGTGACGGGGAGTTACGTGGTCTACTCACCCGCCCTGCGCGCCCAGATTTCCGCCGCCGAGGCGAACGTGACCCAGGCGCAGCTCACCCTGAACGTGGCCCAGCAGAACGCCGAGCTGAACGTCCGCACCCTCTACAGCACCGCCCAGACGAACATCACCGCCCTGCAAACGAGCGCCACGCAGGTGGAGGTCGCCCAGGCCACCCTCACCGCCGCGCGCGCCCGCCTCGCCGCCGGGACGGGCACCGCCGACGCCGTGACGAGCGCCCAGATCGCCCTCGCCCAGGCCCAGCGCGACCTCGTGCAGGCCCGCGTCACCGTGCAACTCGCCCTCATCCGCCTTGTCAACGCCGCCGGAGGCACCCAGTGAAGCGCGTCCTCGCCACCCTCTCCCTCGCCCTGCTCCTTCCCACCGCCGCCGCCCAGACCAGCGTGACCGTCACCCGCGCCGTCACCTCCGCCCTCGCGGGCGGCACGGACGTGCGGACGGCGCAGGCCAACCTGGAGAAGGCGACCGCCACCAACCGCGCCGCCCAGGCCGACCCCAGCACCCTCGCCGCCGCGAAGCTCGCCGCGCAGAACGCGCAGGCCCTCGCCACGGTGCAACTGCGAGCGGCCCGCCTCTCGACCCTTCAGAACACCGTCACGGCCTACACCGCCCTGCTGGAGTCGCAGGAGAACGTGGAACTCCAGACGTTGCAGGTGCAGGTGGACCGCAAGGCCCTGCAAGTCGCCCAGGTCAAGCTCAGCGTGAGCAATGCCACTCAATTGGACGTGCAGCGGGCGCAGAACACCCTCTCCGGCAGCACCCAGGACCTCGCCGACGCCCGCGCCCAGGTCAACCTCGCCTCCGCGCGCCTCGCCACCCTGACCGCGCTGGGGAGCAACGTGCGGGCGGCGGCCCTGACGGGCGTGCCCACCCTCAAGACCAGCCTCGCCACCCTTCGCTCGGCCCTGAACGCCAACCTCACGGGCGTGGTGAGCGCCCAGCAGGCCGTGACGGAGGCGCAGCTCGACGTGCGGCTCGCCGACAACGACTTCACGCCCGCCCGCACCCTCGCGGACGCGCGCACGACGCTGGCGAACGCCCAGCGCACCCTCGACGCCGCGCAGAAGAACGCGGGCACCACGCTGGCGAGCGCCTACCAGACGGCCCAGAACGCCGCCGAACAGCTCCGGGTGGCCCAGAGCCGTGAGGCCGCCGCGCAACGGGCTTATACGCAGGACGCCGCCCGCCTGAGGAGCGGCACGATCAGCGCCGTCACCCTTCAGGAGACGCAACTGGCGCTCAAGCAGGCCCAGTACGCCCGCGTGCAGGCACAGGACGCGGTGCTCGAATCGCTCGCGGCCCTCTCGGTGGCGGCAGGCCAGAACCTGACGGGCATCGGCGGAACACTGTAGGCCGGATGGGGAGGAGGAGGCCGAGTTGAAGCCTCCCCCTCCTCGTTTGCTGGCGACTGGCGGCTGGCGGCTGGCGGCTCTCCATCTCAAAGCTGCCGCTGCAACTCCCCCAGCAGCCCCCGCACCGCCTCCGCCCCCGCCGTGAGCAGCCGCACGTACTCCCCCGGCGTGATCGGCCCCTCCTCCGCCCCGCCCTGCGCCTCGATCAGCAGCCCCGAGTCGGTGGCGACCACGTTCAGGTCGGCGCGGGCCACCCGGTCCTCGGCGTAGTCGAGGTCCACGCGCAACTCGTCGCCGACGAGGCCGACGCTCGCCGCCCCGACGACGTGGGTGATCGGCCACTCCGAGAGCTTGCCCAACAGGATCAGCCGGTCGGAGAGGTCGTGGAGGGCCGCATACCCGGCCAGAACACTGGCGACGCGGGTGCCGCCGTCGGCCACGAGCACGTCGCAGTCCACATAGAGCGTCTGGTTGCGGAAGTGGCGCAGGTCCACCGACGCCCGCAGCGCCCGCCCGAGCAGGCGCTGAATCTCGTGGCGGCGGCCATTCTGGAGGTTGCGCTCGCGGGCCTGACGGTCGGTCGTGGCGCGCGGAAGCATGGCGTACTCGGCGGTGAGCCAGCCCTCCTTCTTGCCGCGCATGTGCGGAGCGGGCTTGTCTTCCACGGAGACGGTGGCGAGAATCTCGGTGCGCCCGAGCTTGAGGTGCGCGCTGCCGGGCGCGTGCGGATTCACCCCGCGTTCCACCGTCAGTGGTCGGGGAGTCAGGGCGTCGCGGCCCGTGCGGGCGGGAAGGGAAAGGGTCAAGTGCTTACCTGCATAACAGACACATTCTGCCCGCCTTCGCCCACGAGCGTGGTGATCACGGTCCGGGACGCCTCCGGGTCGCCCGTCACGAGGTAGGAGACAGTGCCCGGCCCCTCCTCCGCCCGCAGCAGCCCGGCCCCGCACAGCACGTTCCGGGTGTGCCGCGCGACCGCCGCCCCGCTGTCCACGAGCGCGAAGGTCTCCCCGAACTCGGCGCGGATGCTCCCCGCGAGGAAGGGATAATGGGTGCAGCCCAGGACGAGTTGATCGGCCCCGGCCTCCGCGAGCGGCGTCAGGACTTCTCTCAGCACCGCCCGCGCCTCCGCGCCGTCCGCCCGCCCCAATTCCACGAGCGGCACGAGGTCGGCGCTGACGGCGGTGAGGACCCGCACCCCGCCGGGGTCGGCCCACTGCCGGATCACGTCGCGCAGGAGCGAGCCGCGCAGAGTGCCGGGGGTCGCCAGCACGCCCACCACGCCCGACCGGGTGGCGGCCACGGCGGGCTTCACGGCAGGAACGAGGCCGATGATCGGGAAGGGGTCCCGGCCCGCCCCGTACCGCTCCCGCAGGTGCATCAGGCTGAATGCCGAGGCCGTGTTGCACGCGACGACGACGCCCTTTGCTCCCCGCGCGTGGAGTGCGGCCACCGCCCGCGCCGTCAGGTCACGGATGGTCTCGTCCGGCAGCGCCCCGATGGGCACATGGGCCGTGTCCGCCAGATACAGGAAGCCCTCGCCCGGCAGCTCCCGCCGCAGCTCCGCGAGGACGCTCAGGCCGCCCACGCCGCTGTCGAAGACTCCGAGTGGGCGGTCTGCGCTCATCGGGGAGGATGATAGTGCGCGGGAAGCGGGACGCGGTACGTAGGGAAGAACGCCGTTCCCGCGTCCCGCTTCCCGCGTCCCTTCAGTCCATCGCCTCCCGGATCGTCTCGCCCAACGCCCGCAGGCCCCGGTCGATCTGCTCCGGCGTGGCGCTCGAATAGCTCAGGCGCATGGTGTTCGCCCCGCCGCCGAGCGCGAAGAAGGGGCTGCCGGGCACGTAGGCGACCTTGCGCTCCACCGCCCGCGCGAGCATGGGCTGGGTGTCGATGCCCTCCGGCAGCGTGACCCACAGGAACATGCCGCCCTCGGGGGTGGTGTGTTCTATCCCCGCCGGGAGGTGCTCCTGAATGCGCGCCACCATGTCCCGCGCCCGCTGCCCGTAGGCCCGCTTCACACGCTCGATCTGGCGCGGCAGCACGTCGTCCACGAGTTCGGCGACGATCATCTGGTTCAGGGTCGGCGTGTGGAGGTCGGCCCCCTGCTTGGCCTGCACGAGCTTCTCGATGATGGGCCGGGCCGCCTGCACCCACGCGTCACGCAGTCCGGGCACGAGCGTCTTGGAAAAGGACCCCGAGTAGATGACGTGGCTGCGCTCCGGCCCGCCCATCATCTCCAGCGCGAGGTCGTAGAGGTTCGGCAGCTCCTCGCCCGTGAAGCGCAGCTTGCCGTAGGGGTCGTCCTCGATGACGAGCACGCCGTACTGCGCCGTCAGCTCCAGCAGGTGGCGGCGGCGCTCCAGACTCAGGGTGCGGCCCGTCGGGTTCTGGAAGTTGGGGATGGCGTACAGCAGCTTGGCGGGCTGGGAGGCCAGCACCTCCTCCAGCGCGTCCGTGTCGATGCCGTGGTCGTCGGTGGGAAGCTGCACGTAGCGCGGGCCGTAGGGCTGGAAGGACTGTAACGCCCCCAGGTACGTGGGCGACTCCACCAGCACCACGTCCCCCTCCGAGATCAGGATTTTGCCCAGGAGGTCCAGCCCCTGCTGGCTGCCCGTCACGATCTGCACGTTCTCCGGCCCGATGCCCGCACGCCCCGCGATCCAGCGCCTCAGTGGCGGGTGCCCCTCGGTGGTGGAGTATTGCAGCGCCGCCGCCCCGTAGCGGGTGAGCACGGCGTCGGTGGCCCGCCGCACGTCCTCGATGGGGAAGAGTTCGGGGGCGGGGAGGCCCCCCGCGAAGGAGATCACGTCGGGTTCCTGAGTGATCTTGAGGATTTCGCGGATGGCGCTCGCGTTCATGCGCCGCGCCCGGTCGGAGAGCCGCGCCGTGAAGTCGGGCACGGGCAGGGTGGAGGCTGTCATGGGGCCATCCTACCGCCCCGTGTGGGGGTGCTGTCCCCGTCCGGCAGAGCCGGGCACCCCCCCACCCCTCCCCGTGCGGGTTAAAGTGGGCGTTGCCAAAGGAGGCCCACCCATGCTCGTGACCGGCAACGACATCCTGGTTCCCGCCCGCGCAGGCAAGTACGGCGTCGGCGCGTTCAACACCAACAACATGGAGATCACCCAGGCGATCATCCACACCGCAGAACGGCTGCGCTCCCCCGTGATCGTGCAGATGTCGGAGGGCGCGATCAAGTACGGCGGGCAGGACCTCGCCAACATCGTCATCGACATCGCCACCCGCGCCACCGTGCCCGTCGCCCTCCACCTCGACCACGGCTCGTCCTACGAGAACGCGCTGAAGGCGATCAGGATGGGCTTCACCTCCGTCATGATCGACGCCTCGCACCACGGTTTCGAGGAGAACGTCCACGAGACGCGCCGGGTCGTTGAGGCCGCGCACGCGATGGGCATCAGCGTCGAGTCCGAACTCGGTCGCCTCGGCGGTATCGAGGAACATATCGTCGTGGACGAGAAGGACGCCTTCCTGACCGACCCCGACGAGGCCGTGCGTTTCGTGGAGGAGACGGGCACCGACTACCTCGCCATCGCCATCGGCACCTCGCACGGGGCGTACAAGGGCAAGGGCCGCCCCTACATCGATCAGGCGCGCATCGAGCGGATCGGCGACCTCGTGAGCATCCCCCTCGTCGCGCACGGGTCGAGCGGCGTGCCCGCCGAGATCGTGGGCCGCTTCCGCACCTCCGGCGGGGAAATCGGCGAGGCGGCGGGCATCGCGGACGAGGACCTGGGCCTCGCCACCCAGCACGGCATCGCCAAAGTCAACGTGGACACCGACCTCCGGCTCGCCATGACCGTCGGCGTGCGCGAGGTGCTGACGAAGACCCCCAAGGAGTTCGACCCCCGCAAGGTCTTCGGCCCCGCCCGCGAGGTCATGAGCAGCGTCATCGAGCACAAGATGCGGGTGCTCGGCAGCGTCGGCAAGGCGTAACCTCCCACAATCAAACCCCAGTGGGTGCCCGGCCACAAGCTGATGGGCACCTGACCGCCTTATCCCTTCAAATGAGCATGGGGACGGACAATTCTCACCCGCCGGACGTATCCTCACGTTCGGCATGAAGGCCGCCTCCGTCCCCTTTTCCTCTCCCTCGCGGGCGCTCCTGACGCTGGCCGGGGTGGCTTTCGCCTCGCTGGCGCTGGCGGGCACCACCTCGCTGCCCGGTTCGGGCTGGATGGCAAAACTCGCGGCGCTGCTGCCGCAGCCGGGACAGGTCGTGCAACTGATGGAGCAGCGCCCGAACCTGACGCTGGTGGAGCTGCAACGCCGGGTAACGCTGAGGGGCGGCAGTCCCGACGCCCTGAAGGCGGTCATCGCCAGCGCCGCGAAGGGCCAGAAGCCGAGCTACGACGAGCGGCTGGGGATTCCCCGCGCGGAGTTCGAGCGGTATCTGGTGTTCCAGCCCGTGCTGACGCCCACGGGCAAGGTCGTCAGGCTGCCTCTGACACGAGAGGGCAACCGCCTGCGCTTCGGGGATGCCCCGGCCCTCGGCGGCGTGTTGCGCGGGCTGGTCCTCGACCTCGGCACCGGGGAGTTGCGGACGCCCGAGGGCTTCGTCACCAAACCGCGCCCGATCACCCCCAGCGAGGCCCCCGACCGCACGCTCGACATTCGCGGCGGCTACGAGTGGGTGGTGAAGGGCAACAGCCCCGTCACCCAGAATGGCGTGAACGGCCAGTTGCAACTCCTGCACCTCACGGGCGGGCAGGTCATCTTCAGCTACTACCGCCTGAGCATGATGCGCGGCACGATTCAGGAGGGCGGCATCATCTTCGGGTACAGCCGCTGAGGGTGGGTTCGCCAGGGTGAGCGCTTTGGGGGGCGTTCGCCCTTTTTCATGCGTGCGCCTCGCGTTGAGGATCGTTGGGGCGGGAGGGGCGGCGACGTGAAGACCTGCACCCTGCCCGTTCCCCTCCGAAAGGACAGCCACGCGAATGAGAGGTGGCTGGTCAGGCATCCGACCTCGCCCCACGCCGCGCCCTTCGTCCACCCTCCCCCCAAGATGACGCGCCCCTGACCCCGGTTCAAGAACTCCTCATGTGGGCTTCAGGGCGCGTCACCGGGGGGTCGCTAGGCTGCGGGCATGAGGACAACGAAAGCCATTCTGGCCCTCGCGGCGGCCCTGTCATTGGGGGGCGTGACGACGGCGAACGCGGGGACCATCTCGCCCACGCTGCTGGAGCGGGCCAAGCGCGGCGACCAGAGCACGGTCGGCGTGATCGTGCGCTTCCGCTTCGCCAACGACGCGCGGGGCCGGGCCTTTTTCCGGGAAGCCCGCCAGCAGCTCGACGCCCGCATCCGGCAACTCGGCCCCGCCGCCGGGATCGTGACGCAGGCGCTGGGGTCGGGTCGGGCCACCCAACTGTGGCTCGACCAGAGCGTGTACCTGCCCATGACGCCCGTGCAGGCGCGGGTGCTCGCGGCGCTGCCCTTCGTGGACGCCGTCTTCGAGAACTTCCGGGTGCGGGTGCCGCGTGCGGCGGCCCTCAGCGCCGCGTCGGCCCCCAACGGCACGCCCTGGCACCTCCAGAAGATCGGGGCACCCCAGGCGTGGGCGGCGGGATTGCGCGGGCAGAACGTCCGCATCGGGCACCTCGACACGGGCCTGGACCCCAACCACCCGGAGATCGCCGGGAAGCTCGCCGCCTTCGCGGAGTTCAACGCGGACGGCGACCGCACGGGGGGCGGGGCGCGTGACACCACCAACCACGGCACCCACACGGCGGGCCTGCTCGTCGGCAAGAGCGTGGGCGTGGCCCCCGACGCGCGGCTGATCAGCGCGCTCGTGCTGCCGAACAACGAGGGCACCTTCGCGCAGGTCATCGCGGGGATGCAGTACGTCCTCGACCCGGACAACAACGCCGACACCGACGACGGGGCCGACGTGGTGAACATGAGCCTGGGCATCCAGGGCACCTACGACGAGTTCCTGCCGCCCGTGCAGAACATGCTCAAGGCGGGCGTGGTGCCGGTCTTCGCCATCGGCAACTTCGGCCCGAACGGCTCGACCACGGGCAGCCCCGGCAACATCCCCGACGTGATCGGCGTCGGCGCGGTGGACCAGAACGGCAACGTCGCCAGTTTCAGCAGCCGGGGGCCGGTCGCGTGGCAGGGCAAGATCAACGGCGTGTTCGTGAAGCCCGACGTGGCCGCGCCCGGCGTGGCGATCACCAGCGCGTTCCCGAACGGGCAGTACGGGGCGCTGAGCGGCAGCTCGCAGGCCAGCCCCATCGCGGCGGGGGCGGTCGCCCTGATGCTGGGGGCCAAACCCGGCACGGGCGTGGACGCGATCAAGAGTGCGCTCTACGGCAGCGCCAGCAACGGTTCGAACAAGAACAACAGCGTCGGCCACGGATTGATCAGCGTGCCCGGTGCCCTGAGCCGCCTCGGCGTGAACATCGGCAACCAGGGCAACCAGCCCGCGCCCAGCCCGTCGCCCTCTCCGGCCCCATCCCCGGCCCCCGCCCCCACCCCAAATCCCCCCGCCGCTGGTCGGCCCACGGGTCCGGCGGGCTTCGCGTTCTGCTCGATGGAGTTCGAGGACTGCAAGTTCCAGGGCAAGAAGGAGGCCGCCTTCGGGGCGCAGGGCAAGTTCCTCACGGGCGTCGGCACCGACGGCTTCAAATGTACGGTGCAGGAGTGGGGCAACGATCCCATCGTCAACGTGAAGAAGGCGTGCTTCATCCGCGACGTGCAGGGGTCCGGCTCCGCCCCGGCCCCGACTCCGGCTCCCACCCCCGCGCCGAGCGGGAACAACGGCAAGAAGCCCTCGGTCCTCCTCGTGGACGACGACATGGGCCAGGGGGCCGACGTGACGGCGGCGTTACGTGACGCCGTGAAGAACAACGCCGCGTCCGGCGGGGCCTTCGTGTGGAACGTGCAGGCGCAGGGTCCGGTGCCCCTCAGCGAACTCAAGCAGGCCGACATCGTGGTGTGGGCGACGGGCGAGCAGTACCAGAACACCCTGACGGCGGCGGACCAGAACACGCTGCGTCAGTACCTCTCCGGCGGCGGTCGCCTCCTCGTGACCGGGCAGGACATCGGCTACGACATCGGCACGGGCGACTTCTACCGCGAGACGCTGAAGACCCGCTTCGTCGCCGACTCCTCCGGCAATCCCAAGTTCGTGACGCGCGGAGCCTTCGGCAACACCGCCTTCACCCTCAACGGGCAGGGGAGCGCGGGCAACCAGTACTACCCTGACGTGATCGCCGACCTGAACGGCAGCGCGGTCGTGGCGGGCTGGGGCAACGCGAACGCGAACGCGGGCACCATCAACGCCCAGAGCATCCGGGTGGACCGCAACCGCGCCCGCGCCGAGCAGAAGATCGAGAACCCGCGCGGCCTCGTCGAGCAGCTCGCGAAGGGCGTGATCGGCTCCGTGCTGCGGCAGGTGCTTCAGGGCCAGCAGCAGACCCAGCGCCCCCGCGTCACCGCCCAGAACGCGACCGAGAACGCCGGGGCCATCGTGACGAACGACGCGGGCCGTTACCGCACGATCAACATGGGCTTCGGGCTGGAGGGCCTGTCGCCGCAGAGCCGCGCCGCGTTGATGAAGACGAGCTTCGATTGGCTGATGAGGTAAGCGGTCAGCTCTCAGCCGTCAGCCGTCAGCAAAAAGGGGGAGGGGCCATGTTCGGTCACCTCCCTCTCTCTGTTCTGCTTCACGGGGTTCCCACGAGGGTTAACGGACGGATGAGTACGGTTCAGGCATGCCGACCCTTCGAGAGATCATGACGCCCCACCCCATCACGGTCGATCCGCAGGCCACCTTGCAGGAGGTCGCCACGCTGATGCTGGAGCAGGACATTGGCGCGGTCCTCGTGATGAAGGGCGACCAGCCCACGGGCATCATCACCGACCGCGACATCGTGATCCGGGCGGTCGCCTACGGGCACGGCTCGGGCACCGCCGTCACCGACTACACCACCGGGGACGTGTTCACGATGGAGGCCGACACCTCCGTCGAGGACGCCGCGCAGGAGATGGCCCGCCATCAACTGCGCCGCCTGCCCGTCACCGAGGGCGGGAAGGTGGTCGGAATGGTCAGCCTCGGGGACCTCGCCGTGCGCGCGAGCGGGAATGCGGACGAGGAGGCGCTCCGGGGCGTGAGCGTGCCGAGCGACAACAGCTAGGCAAGAACACAACGCCGAGAGTGCGGGCCACCTTCGAGGGCTGGAGGGTGGCCCATCTCTTTTAACCCCCCCTTTGAACGCTTGATGTGCTCGCCGCCTGTTCTCCCTCCCTCCTTGTGGGAGAGGGCCGGGGAGGGGGTGAACGAGCCTGGCCTCCCAGAACACGCGCCCGTCAACTTCTCCCCATCACCCAACACAAACGGGAGAGGGCCGCCTCCACTCCGAAGACGGCCCCTTTCCACCGCTTCACTTCCGCAATTCACCCAACCGCCGGTATAGCTCCCGCTCCTCGTCGCTCATATCGCCGGGGACGGTGAGGTTCAGGCGCACGTAGAGGTCTCCCCGCGTGCCGTCCTTCCTCGGCCAGCCCTGCCCACGCAGGCGCATCCGGCGTCCGCCGCTGCTGCCGGGGGGGACCCGGAGATTGCCGCTGCCGCCCAGCGTCCGCACGGTCACGTCCCCGCCAAGCGCGGCCACAGGCGCGGGCACGTCCACGGTGGTCGTCACGTCGTCGCCGTCGAGGTCGAAGCGGGCGTCCTCCAACACGCGGATGGTCAGGAGCACGTCGCCGCCGCCCGGTGCCTGCCCGGCGAGGCGCAGCCTGGAGCCGTCGCGCGTTCCGGCGGGCACCCGCAGGCTCAGGCGCTTGCCGTCCACGTTGATCACCTCGTCGGACCCGGCGAAGGCCTCCTCCAGCGTGACCTGCAACTCGCCCTCGACGTTCTGCACGAAGCGCCGCCCCTGGCTGCCCCCCATGCCCGAGAGCAGGTCCTCGATGTTGACCTGAGTGCCGCCCGGTCCGCCTACGCTCCCGCCTCGCCGCCCGCCCATCCCGAACAGGCCCTGGAAGAAGTCGCTGAATTGAGAGGGGTCGAAGCCGCCGAAGTCGCCCCCTTGAAAGCCCCCGCCCGCCCCGCCGTAGCCCGGCGGCACCTGCCCGGTGTGCCCGAACTGGTCGTAGAGCTTGCGTTTCTCCGGGTCACTCAGGACCGCGTAGGCCTCGCCGATCTCCTTGAAACGTTCGGCGGCCTTCTCGTCGCCCTGGTTCTTGTCGGGGTGGTACTGCTTGGCGAGCTTGCGGTACGCGCTCTTGATATCGGCGTCCGAGGCGCTGCGGGGGACGCCGAGCAGGTCGTAGTAGTCCTTGTATGCCATAGGTAGCCTCCAGCTTCCAGCGACCAGCCGCCAGCGAAGGAGAGGGTGTGCTGGCCGCTGGTCGCTGGCGGCTGGCCGCTCTTACCCCTTCCTGCTCACCACCACCCGCGCGGGCCGCACCAGACGGTCGCCCATGCGGAAGCCGCGCTGGTAGACCTGCACGATCACGTCGTCCGCGTCGCCGGGCACCACCTGAAGGGCCTCGTGCCACTGGGGGTCGAAGGTCTCGCCCTCCCGGCCCGTCGCCTCCAGGCCGAGCTGGCCGAAGACACGCAGCACGGTGGACTGCACCGCCTGCACGCCGGGGATGAGCTTGGCCGGGTCGCCACTGCCCATCGTCACGGCGCGGTCGAGGTCGTCGTAGACGGGCATCAGGGACTCGGCAGCCCTGGCGACCCCCTGGCCCTGCGCCGCGTCCACGTCACCCTGGGTGCGGCGGCGGTAGCTCTCGAAGTCGGCGGCGAGGCGGCCCAGCTTGCCGCGCAGGTCGGCGTTCTCACGCTCCAGCTCGTCGGCGCGCTCCAGCTTCGCCATCATCTCCTGCACCTGCCCGAACATGTTCTCGTCCATGCCGGGGAAGCCGTCCAGATCGGCGTCCTCGTCCATGTTGTCGGTCTCGGTGTCGAGGGTGTCGGTGTCCGTGTCCGCGTCGATGGTCTTCGTCTCGCGGCGCGTGCTGTTGGATTCGGTGGTCGCCTGCTCGTTCGTGGTCTTGAGATCGTCGCTATTCGTCATGGTGGGGCCTCGCCTTCTGAACATGGGAAGAAGATAGGGGAGAGGGGGCACGCTGGCCGTCCTCTCCCCCCTGATGTGTTGATGGAGCGGACGTTTACTCGGCGGGCTTGAAATCCGCGTCGATCACGTCGTCTTCCTGCCGGGCCGCACCCCTGCCACCCTGGGGGCCGTCCTGCGGTCCCTGGCCGCCCTGGCTCTGGCTGGCGGTCATGAAGGTGCGGAGTTCCTCCTCCAGCCGCTTCTGGGCGTCGGCGATCTTCTGGTCGTCGTCGCTCCGCACGGCCTCCTCGGCCTCGTCGGCGGCGGCCTTCAGCTTGGTCTTGGCGTCCTCGCTCGCCCCGGCGTTCTCCTCGATCTGGCCGAGGGCCTGCACGCGCAGGGAGTCGAGGTTGTTGCGCTTCTCCACACGCTCGCGGCGCTTCTTGTCGGCCTCGGCGTTCTGCTCGGCCTCCTGCACCATCTTCTCCACGTCGCTCTTGTCGAGGGTCGTGGTGTTCTCGATGCGGATGCTGGCCTCCTTGCCGCTCGTCTTCTCCCGCGCGGTCACGTGCAGGATGCCGTTGGCGTCGATGTCGAACGTCACCTCGATCTGCGGGCGACCGGCGGGCATGGGCGGGATGCCCTCGAGCTTGAAGCGGCCCAGGCTCTTGTTGTCGGCGGCCATCGGGCGCTCACCCTGAAGGACGTTGATCTCCACGCCGGGCTGGTTGTTCTCGGCGGTCGTGTAAATCTCGGTCTTCTTGGCGGGAACGGTCGTGTTGCGCGTGATCATCGGGGCGATCATGCCGCCCTTGACCTCCACGCCCATCGTCAGCGGGGTCACGTCCACCAGCACGATGTCGCCGAGGGACGAGTCGCCCTGGATAATGCCCGCCTGCACGGCGGCCCCGAGCGCCACGGCCTCGTCGGGGTTGACCGACTCGTTGGGCGTCTTGCCCGTCAGCTCCTGCACGATGCGCTTGACGGCGGGAATGCGGGTCGAGCCGCCGACGAGGATGATCTCGTCGATGCCGGAGGCGCTGAGCTTGGCGTCACTGAGGGCCTGCTCGACGGGCTGGCGCACGCGGCGCAGCAGGTCGGCGGTCAGCTCCTCGAACTTGGCACGGCTGAGGTTGCGCTCCAGGTGCTGCGGGGTGCGCGTCTCCGGGTCGAAGGTGATGAAGGGCAGGCTGATGGTCGTCTCGGAGGCGTTACTCAGCTCGATCTTCGCCTTCTCGGCGGCCTCGATCAGGCGCTGGAGGGCCTGCGGGTCCTTGCGGAGGTCGAAGCTGTTCTCCTTCTGGAACTCCGTCGCCAGCCAGTTCACGATGCGCTGGTCGAAGTCCGCGCCGCCGAGGTGGGTGTCACCGCTCGTGGACTTGACCTCGAACACGCCGTCGCCCAGCTCCAGAATCGTCACGTCGAAGGTGCCGCCACCGAGGTCGAACACGAGGACCGTCTCGTTGCCCTTGCGCTCCAGCCCGTAGGCGAGCGCGGCGGCAGTCGGCTCATTGATCACGCGCAGCACGTTCAGGCCCGCGATCTCGCCCGCCTGCTTGGTCGCCTCACGCTGAGAGTTGTCGAAGTACGCGGGAACGGTGATCACCACGTCCCTGATCTTCTCGCCCAGCTTGGCAGAGGCGTCCTGCACGAGCTTCCGCAGCACTTCCGCGCTCACCTGCTCGGGCGCGTAGTCCTTGCCCGCGACCTCGATGCGGACGGACCCGCCGGGGCCTTCCTTCACCTTGAAGGGGCTGCGCGCGGCCTCCTCGCTCACCTCGTCCCAGCGGCGACCGATGAAGCGCTTGACCTCGAAGAGGGTGGCCTGCGGGTTGAGCGCGGCCTGACGGCGGGCGATCTGCCCGACGAGGCGCTCGTCGCCCTTGAAGGCCACGACGGACGGCGTGGTCCGCGCGCCCTCCGCGTTCACGATGACTTCGGGCCGTCCGCCCTCCATCACGCTGATCACACTGTTGGTGGTGCCCAGGTCGATTCCAACGGCTTTTGGCATGGTTGACTCCTTGAAGGGGTAGGATGCTGCGCCCGTATGGGGAGCAGTCCTGTACGTGCGCTCATCATAAGGCCACAGTTCCAAACAGTCAATAGAGTTGAGTGGAGTACGCTCAGGTTGAGGTTGGGCCAGATAGGAGAAGAGGACTCTTTTGCACCTCACCCGCAGGAAGAAACTTCTCCGGTCCGTTCTGCAGCGGAGGGAGAGGGGCGGAAGTCAGCCCCGGCCCCAGCGGAGGTGCCCTGTCCCGTTCTCCTGACCACATCGCCACTTCGGTTCCAGAGTTTCCCGGCCCGCGCGCCCTACACTGGGGTATGACGCCCGGAACCTGCCGCCAGGGGAGCCAGCGACGCGGATGAAACGCGCCACGTGGGGATGGGGCCTCGGTGCCGCCGTGATCGCGCTGCTGCTGATCATCAGCCTCGTCGCGCCGCGCGGTCGCCCGAACGAGCTGCCGCTGGAGGACTTCACGGCGGCGCTGCGGGCCGGGGACGTGGCGACGGCAAGTGTGCAGTACCAGAACAACACGGCCCTGCTGACGGGCGAACTCGGGAGCGGTCAGAATTACCGCACCCGCACTCTCGCCGCCGATCCCGCCGTCACGCTGGCCCGCCTTCAGGCCGCCGGGGTGAACGTCTCCTACGCCTCCAGCACCCGCCTCAGCCCACTCGCCGTCCTCAGCGGCCTGCTGACTCTGCTCCTCATCGTCGGCCTCGTGGTGCTGCTGCTGCGCGGGCGGCAGAACGGGGGCACCGACGCGGCGTCGACGTTCGGGAAGTCGAAGGCGGCGGTGATCAGCGAGGGCCAGATCAAGCTGACGTTTGCGGACGTTGCTGGTTGTGACGAGGCAAAACAGGACTTGCAGGAGGTCGTGGACTTCCTCCGCCAACCAGAGCGGTATCACCAGCTCGGTGCCCGCATCCCCCACGGCGTCTTGCTCGTCGGCCCTCCCGGAAGCGGCAAGACCTTGCTCGCTAAGGCTGTGGCAGGAGAAGCCAAAGTGCCGTACTTCTCCATCTCAGGCTCTGACTTCGTGGAGATGTTCGTCGGCGTCGGTGCCGCCCGCGTCCGTGACCTGTTCGAGCAGGCCCGCAAGAGTGCCCCGTGCATCGTCTTCATCGACGAGATCGATGCGGTGGGACGCAAGCGCGGTGTCAATCTTCAGGGGGGGAATGACGAGCGGGAACAGACGCTGAATCAACTGCTGGTGGAGATGGACGGGTTCGGGAGTGGGCAGGAGGTGATCATCCTGGCGGCGACGAACAGGCCCGACGTGCTGGACGCAGCGTTGCTGCGTCCCGGACGCTTCGACCGTCAGGTGG
>NZ_JAZHPF010000019.1 GCF_036543075.1 Deinococcus sp. YIM 134068 | reverse complement strand
CAGGGTAAGCCTGACCCTGAGCCACTGAGCGGACGAAAACGCCCTCATACTGTACTACAAACAACGCTCGAAGTCGGCTGGCAGCTCGTTTTTCGTTCGCCCTCATAAAATCTGTCAGGCCGTCAGGTGCCCCGACCCTCGCGCAAAACACGATCCCAACTCCGTTGCCCGCTGTCACGGCGGCGCTCGTGGAGATGACGGCACCCATGCCCGTGCAGCTCGTCACGGTCGGCTTCTCCGAGGAGACGACGCGAACGTTGGAACAGGTGCAGGCGGCCATGAAGGCCCATCCCCTGGAGGCTCTGGACCTGACGCTGAACACGCCGGAGGGCCAGCCCTTCCCATACCGCCCGTGGTTCGGCGTGTCCAGGGAAGCGTACGAACGGGCCAGGGCCGCCCAGCCCGAACTCTTCCCGGCGGGAGCCTCCACCCTCACCGTTCAGAAGCGGGGCACGGGCGGCACCCTGCTGGTGCTGAGGGGAGGGGCCGGACTGGAAGTCCTGAATGGCCTGCAACTCAACATGGTGGCGAACACGCTCCGCACGCCCTGGGGCACGACTGAAGGCAAGGCCATCAGCGTAAGCGACGAGGGCGGAATGGGACCCCGCGCGGGCATGACTTGGAAGATCGAACAGGCAGAGGAATTTCTAACGGGGAACGCCACCAGCGTGACGTTCACGATGATGCAGCTCACCAAACATGACCGAATCCTTGTGAACTACAAAGTTCGAATAATGCGTGCATATGAGATCGAGCAGGAGGAGGACGTATCCTTCCTGCTCCCTGCTCAATGAGACTTACCTAGAAGTATCGCTCACCCTTACCATCATCGCCCCGCCATCACCGGGAGCGCCGGCAGCGTCGGACTTTCGACCCACATTCTCAGCGCCGCTTCCCCCCGTTCCCCCGTCTGTGTACGGGAGAAGGCAAGGAAGTCCGCCGTCCCCAGCGTGCCCCCCGAGAAGCGGGCCACGTGGGCGCGCAGGAAGGCCCGGAAGGCGTCGTCACCCACCGCCGCGCGCAGGGCGTGGAGGGCGAGCGCCCCGCGCTGGTAGGCGCTCCGGTCGAAGAGCTGCGCCTCGCGGGTGGCGACGAGCGGGCGTGTCCCTCCCCGCACCTGGCCGTCGTACCAGCGCGCGGCGACCGCCTGCCCGTTCTCGCCCAGCGCCTCGGCCCACAGGAGTTCGGCGTAGGTGGCGAAGCCCTCGCTCAGCCACACGTCGGCCCACGTCGCGGGTGAGAGGTCGTTGCCGAACCACTGGTGCGCGAGTTCGTGGACGGCGGTGCGCTCGGTGGCGAGGTTGGGTGGGATGGTGCTGAGGGTCGCCGTCTCCAGCGCGGGCAGCCGGGGCGTCACGAGCGCCACCCCGTAGGCCGCGAAGGGGTACGGCCCGAACCACTCCGACAGCACCCGCAACGCCCGTTCGGTGCGGTCGTACACGGCGCGGACGTTCCCCGGCGTGCCCACCGGGAAGTAGTCGCGCCGCGCGACGGGCGACCCGTTCACGCCCACGGGCACGGCGGGGGCCGTCACCCGGTCGAAGCGGTTGACGTGGATGCCCAGCGCGTAGGTCGGGATGGGCCGCGTCTGCGTGAAGGTGAAGGTCCGCGTCCCGCTTCCCGTCGTGACCGGCCCCTCCACCCCGCTCGCCGCCGCCGTGAAGCCCTCCGGCACGGTGACGCGCGTGGTGAAGCTCGCCTTGTCGGAGGGGTGGTCGTTCGACGGCAGGAAGGTATGCGTGCCGTTCGGCTCGCTGAGGGTGAAGTTGGCCCCCGCCCTCCCGTCTGCCGCCGGGACACTCTGCCAGCCGAGCTGAAGGGGCGTGCTGAAGCCCGGATCGAGGACCACACCGGGCCGTCCCCCGTACACCACGGTCAGCCGCGCCTCCTGCCCCGGCACGAGCGGCGCGGGCAGCGTGGCGATGAGCTTCTGGAGGGCGGCGTCGGTGCGGAAGGGCACCCCCATCCCGTTCCACCGCACGGCGTTCACGGTCGGCCCGAGGAAGTCCAGCCGAATCTCCCCCAGCGGGCGCGTGCTCGCCAGCGTGAGGGTGACGGAGCCGTAGAACTCCGGCGTGCCGGGCCGCTCCACCGTCAGCGAGAGGTCGTAGTGCCGCACGTCCAGCCCCGCCTGCCCCAGTCCGGGAAAGATCGGGTCGTTCAGCGTCTCGGCGGGCGCGGCGACCTGTGGGGGAGTGGCGGGCAGGGAGGTCTGCGCGACCGTCCATCCCACGCTCAGCGCGGAGAGGAGCAGGAGGTTTCGCTTCGAGAAGAGTTTCAAAAGACGGTGTGCCTCACGATCTTTCCCTGATGGCTGAAAGCTGACGGCTGACAGCTCTAGATCGGGTAGTACGTCCGCGCCTCCCCCCGCAAAAAATCCCGCGTCGGCACCCAGATCAGCGGGTTGCGCTCCTCCACCTCGGGCGGCGGGCCGTAGCGGATCAGGCCCTCGACCTGCGCGAAGGGCACCCACTTCACGCCCACCACCTCGGGGTCGGTGGGGTCGATTTCCCCACGAAAGGTCGCCGTGAAGCGCCCGAAGTTCGCGTAGCACTCGTTGCGGGTGCCCGTCAGCATCTCGCCCTCCAGCAGGCTCACGAACACGAGGTCGGTGACGGTCAGGCCCGTCTCCACCATGACCTGCCTCACGGCGGCGTCGGCGAGGCTCTCGCCGGGATGCGCCTTGCCGCCGGGCAGCCCGTAGAAGATGCTGCCGTCGTCCATCCGCTCCTCCACGAGCAGCAGGTGGCCTTCACGAACGAGGTAGACGTGCGCGGCGCGCTTGATCGGCAGGGTGCGCGACAGGTGGGTCATGTGGGGGCAGTCTAGCGGGAAGGGGGCGGGAGGCGGTGAGCTTTCAGCGGTCAGCTTTCAGCCGTCAGCCCCGCCCGTCAGCGCTTCCATCACGTCCCCCGGCAGCCTGGCCGGACGGTAATTCTTGTCCGTGGCGATGTGGCGCGTCTCGCCCGTCGCCACCAGTTCATCCCCGCGCCGCAATTCGTAGGTGAAGGTCAGGGTGCGGGAGCGGACCTGACCCACGCGGGTGGTCAACATCAAATGGTCGTCGTAGCGGGCGGCGCGGCGGTATTCCACGCTCAGGCCAGAGAGCATCAGGTAGTAGCCGCGCGCCTCGACCTCGGTGTAGGGGAGGCCGAGCTGGCGCATCAGGTCGGTGCGGCCCACCTCGAACCACACCGGGTAGTTGGCGTGGTGGGCCACTCCCATCGCGTCCGTCTCGGCGTAGCGCACGCGCACCTCGGAACGGGATTCGAGAACCGTCACAGGGGCAGGTCTCCCGCTGCACGGAACTCCAGCGTCGGCGTGCGGCGCATCCGCACCTGCGCGGCGACCTCGCGCTGGAGGTGCCCGCGCGCCCGCGTCAGCGCGTCGAGGAGGGCGGGCATATCCGCGCCCATCGCGCTCACGTACACCCGCGCCAGCCCGTAGTCCGCCGTCACCGTCACCCGTTCCACCGTGACGATGAGGGGGACGCGCGGGTCACGCAGCCCGGCGATGGCCTCGCTGAGCACCCGCGTCAGTTGTGCCTGCACCTGCTCAGGCTTCATAGGTTGCTCCAGGGGAAGATCATCCCGGCATGGTAGGGCAGAGGGGCGGTCAGCGGCCAGCTGCCAGCTTCCAGCCGAGGGCGCTCGCCGATGCTCAGGCCGACGCCTCCCCGTCTTTTCCCCTTGCTGACGGCTGGCCGCTGGAAGCTGGCCGCCTCCCTACCTCGCGTACCGCCGCCCCGTGTAGTCCGTGAAAATCCCGATGCCATACGAGACCTTCCGCACGCTGTCCAGCAGGGCCTGACCGTTCCACGCGAGGCCCGCGCTGCTGCCGCCGTCGAGCAGGAGGGCGTCCCGCGCCCCGAGGCGGGCCATAACCTTGCCCATCTCGGTGGTCGTGAGCCGCGCGTGGGTGGTGACGAACACGAGGTCGCGGTTGCTCCGCAGTCCCACGGCGCTCCGGGCGGCGCGGCCAAAGAGGGCGGGGTCGCGGAAGACGCCCGCGTACCGGGTGACGACCGATCCCGAGCGCAGGATGCGCGGGCCGGTGGCGATGACGGTCTCCATGCCGCGCCAGCTCGCCTCCAGGGGCCGCCCGAGGAGGGGGATGGTACTCGTCGTGATCGTCGCGCGGTTGTCGGGCGTGATGGCGAGCGCGGCGGGAATGCGGCCCCACGACAGCAGCCGCCCCTGCATCACGAGGTCCCCGGCGGGCACGTAGGAGCGTGGGTGGAAGTAGCTCCCGTTCACGACCGCCCGCGCCCCGCTCGTGCGCGCCAGCGTGCCCACCCGCGCCCCCGCGCTCAGGCCCGCCGTGGGCAGCACGGGCGCGACCAGAACGTCCCGGTGCCGCAGGTCCACTCGCAGCACCCGCACGGGGATGTTCAGCGGTGCCGACCGGCCCACCCACACGGGCTGGGCCGTGGGCCGGGGCGGGATGGGCACGGGCACCCGGCGCGGCACGAGGATACGTTGCCCGGTGTACACGAAGCCGCGCGCCCCCAGGCCGTTGAGCCGGGCGAGGGCCGCGCGGGTCGTGTGGTACTTGCGGGCGAGCGTGACGAGCGTGTCCCGCGCCCCCACCCGCACGTAGCCGTAGACCACCCGTACCTCGGTCGTCGGTCTGGGAGTGGGGCGACGAACTGGCGCTGGCGTCGGGGTCTTCGCCTTCGCCACCGTCACCGTGCCGCGCGGGGGCACCCGCAACCGCTGGCCGGGTTTGATGAGGGTGCCGCTGAGTTTGTTCGCCGCGCGCAGGGCGGCCACGCTCACCCCCGCGCGGGCGGCAATCCGGTTCAGGTTGTCCCCCCGCCTGACGGTATAGACGGCGTATCCGGTTGCTCTGGACGTGAGAGGGCGGGCAGGGATGGCCCGGACGGTCACGGGCTTGACGGAGCTTGGTTTGACTGGGGCGGGTTTGACCGCTGTGGGTTTGGCTGGCGCAGGTTTGGCCGGGGTCGCCCTGCTCGCTGCCGGAACGTTCGCGCTCAGCCGCAACTTCTGGCCGGGGCGGATATTGTTGCTCCGCAGTCCGTTGAGTGCCTTGAGCCGTGCCACGCTCACCCCGCCCTTCCGGGCGATGCTGTAGAGAGTGTCGCCCTTGCGGACGGTGACGGTTTTGGTCGCCGCATGTGCTTCCGGCCCCCAGAGCAGCGGGCCGAGCAGGAGGGAGAGCAGGATGGGGCGGCGGAGCATTGCCCCAGCCAAGCACGAGCGTTGGGCGCGTAGGTGAGCCGGAACTGACGCGGACTTGAGTCGTCTAGTATTCCGGCAGGAAAGGCCCTTTTTCTCACCCAGAGCGTGAAAAAGCTCTCACGGGCAGGATGGGGCCGAGCGGTGTATATCCGGCGCGGAGCAGGGCACCGGCCAGGTCGGCAGGTCCCAGGTTGAATCGGCGGGGCCGGGCCTCCAGCGTCGCGTCGCCGAGCCGCGCCACCGGCCACGCGCGCACCTCCCAGTCCGCGAGGGGCGGGGCAGTGACGCCGCCATCCGGCGTGACGACCTCCAGCGTGAGGGTGCCGAAGACTTCCCCTTCCGGGCGGGTGGGTGGGACGGGGAGGACGGGGGAGATGGGCGGTTGGGCGTGCGTCATGGGATCGCCTCCTGCCGCTCAGGGTGCGCCGCAGGATGTGGTCCAGGACATCGGGCGTGAGGGACACGGCTCAGCCACGCCATCGGAAAGACCGATGCCCGACCCGCGCCGCGCACCTACAATGGAAAAATGACCGACCGGACGCCCCCCGCCCCCTCGCTCGCCCAGCTTCGCGCCCTGATTGCGGTGGCGGACGCCGGGGGCTTCGGCGAGGCGGCGGCGGAGCATGGCGTGTCGCAGTCCACGCTCAGCGAGGCGGTCGCCAAGCTGGAGACGCTGGCGGGCCGTCCCCTGCTGCGCCGCACGCCGGGCGGGACCGTGCCCACCGACGCCGGTCTGCGGACGCTGGGGCACGCCCGCGCCGCCGTGCAGGCCGCCACCGACGCCCTCCTTGCCGCGCAGGACGAGGACGGCGGGCTGTCGGGTGCCCTGCGCGTGGCGTCCATGCGTTCTGCGGCCACACATCTCCTGCCGCTCGCGCTCGCGGCGTTCCGCTCACGCCACCCGCGCGTCTCCGTCACGCTGCTGGACGCCGAGAGTCACGGCGGCGGTGCCCCCGCCGTCCGCTCGGGCCGGGTGGACCTCGCCGTGATCGTGGCCGATGAAGCCCCCGATCTGCGCCTCCACCCCCTCCCACCCGACGAGTACCTGTTCGTCGCCCCCGCCTCGCGCGGCACACACCCGGTCACGCTGGACGAGCTGGCCGCCGGATCGCTCATCTTCTCCCCGACCCACGACTCGTGTGACCGCCGCATCCGGTCCTACCTCACGGCGCGCGGCGTGCTTCTGGCGTCCGTGACCCATATCGAGCAGGACAGCGTGATCCTCTCGATGGTGGGGCACGGTCTCGGCATCACCGTCATGCCGACGCTGGCGCTCCTGCCCCTGCCCCCCGGCCTCGTCGCCCTGCCGCTGCCCGACCCCCTGTCGCGGCCCCTCGCGCTCGCCGCCCTGCCTCACCGGGCCACATTGCCCCTGCTGCGCGCCTTTACGGGGGCGGTGCTGGCGAGCGTGGCGGGTTCGGCTGTCCTGAACAGAGCTGGGTGAAAAAGGGGCGGCGGGCCGTGAGGTTCACTGGCCCGCCGTGTATTGGGCAAGCTGCGCTTGCCACCCCCCACCCGGCCTCCCCCGCAAGGGAGGAGGAGTTAAAAGACTTTGCTGGCGGCTGGCCGCTCCCTACCCGTCGAACGGCTTGCCCAGCGCACGCGGCGCTGCACTCCGCCCCGTGAAGATCAGTGCCACGATGGTGATGAGGTAGGGCAGCGCCGTCACCAGGGTCGGCGGCAGCAGGTCGGTGCCGCCCAGGGTGATGGAGAGGGCCTGAAGGAAGCCGAAGAGCAGGGTCGCGCCGAAGACCCCCAGCGGCTTCCACTGCCCGAAGATCAGCGCGGCGAGCGAGATGAAGCCCAGGCCCGCGCTGATGTTCCGCACGTAGGAGTCGAGGTTGCCGATGCTGAGAAAGACGCCTGCCGTCCCCGCCAGCACCCCGGAGAGGATGACGCCGCTGTAGCGCATTCGCCGCACGTTCACGCCCATGCTCGCCGCCGCGCCGGGGTGTTCGCCCGTCGCGCGCATCCGCAGGCCGTAGGGAGTGCGGTAGAGCACGTACCACGTCGCCGCCACGGCCAGCAGCGAGAAGAAGACGGGCGGGCTGAAGCGCAGTTCGCCGACGCCGAAGAGTGGCAGGGCGTTCTCGACCTTCGGGCTTTCGGTGGAGCTGCCGTACAGGGCGGTCAGGATCACGGCGGGCACCCCGGAGGCGAGCAGATTGATCGCCGTGCCGCTGATGACCTGATCGGCCCGGTACTTGATGGAGACGAGGGCGTGAATCCACGCGATCAGCCCGCCCACGGCGGCCCCCGCCACCCAGCCCAGCCACGGCGCGAGGGCACCCACCGTCGGCTCCAGCGCCAGCGTCGCCACCGCGCCCGCCAGCGCCCCGAAGATGATCAGGCCGTCGAGCGCGATGTTCACCACGCCGCTGCGCTCGCTGTACAGCCCGCCCAGCCCGGTCAGGAGCAGCGGCACCACCGAGCGGATAAAGGTCGCCAGGAAGGCGGTCGTGAGCAGTTGTCCGAGCAAGCCTTCCATCTAGCGGCCCCCTTCGCGGGTATTTACTTCGCTGCTGCGGGTCACGTTGGGCGTCGGGGTGGCCTGCTCCTGCGCGGCCATGCTGGGCGTGAGGCCTGCCGTGAGTGGGGCCGACCCCGATCCTCCGGCAGCCTGCGCGAGCTGGGGCGGCGGGGGGTCCGTCACCCGGCGGCTGAGGAAGCCCCCCGCCGCGATGAACAGCACGATGAGCGCCTTGAGGACCGTCACGATGTCGCGGTTCACCCGGTCGAGCTTGCGGTCCACCTCCAGCCCGCCCGTATCCACCGTGCCGAAGAGCGCGCTCGCGGCGACCACGCCAACTGGGGTGCTCTGGCCCATCAGGGCGACCGCGATGCCGTCGAAGCCGACGTTCACGGGCATGTTGCCCTTGAGGCGGTACTCGTCGAGCGCCCCGCCGTTGACGTAGTGGGTGCCCGCCAGCCCCGCGAACATCCCCGCCAGCGTCATCGCCAGGATGGTGCCGCGCGCCACGCTGATGCCGCCGTACTCCGCCGCTTTCGGGGAGAGACCCACCGCCCGCAGCGCGTAACCGGTCGCCGTGCGCCACATCAGCACCCCGAACACGCCCACGCATACGAGCGCGATGAGGAACGAGGCGTTGAGCTGGCTCCCCGTCACCTGTACCGGAATCCCGATCCGCCACGTCACCAGCCCCGCGACCAAAGCCACCCCGAGCGCGATCAACCCGCCGCGCCGCACCCGCGCGAGCAGGGGCCGGGCCACGAGGTACGCGGCGAGCGCCACGAGCGGGCCGACCGTCAGGGCCACCGCGCCCGACCCACCCACGTTGAAGAGGTCGAGGAGAGTCGGGAGTCGAGAGGTCTGTTGCAGCTCCTCGCTGGCAGGCTCGAAGCCCTCCGCCTTGAAGGGCAGGCTGTACTCGCGGCCCAGGAAGGGGAACGTCTCGCTGCCGATCAGGAAGATGAAGACCGCCGACGCGACGTAGTTGAGCATGATCGTGTTGATGACCTCGCTGGAGCCGAAGCGGGCCTTGAGCAGCCCCGGAATCGCGCCCCACAGCGCCCCGCCCAGCCCCGCCGCGATGACCGAGAGGGGCAGGAGCAGCCAGCCCAGCGCGGGCGGGCCGTACACCCCGACGAGCATCGCGCCGATGGCCCCCATCGTGATCTGGCCGGGTGCCCCGACGTTGAACAGGCCCGTGCGGAACGCGAAGGCCACGCTCAGCCCGGTGAAGATCAGCGGCGTGGCGAGCTTGAGGCTGTCGAGGAAGGGGTTGAGGGCCGTGACGGGGGCGAAGAGGGCCGAGTACACGAAGTACATGAGGTCGGTCTTGGCGAGCCACCCGCCCCACAGCGAGAGCGGCGCGCCGCTGGAGTTGACGGCGGGCTGGACCACCAGCACGACGACCGCCCCCACGAGGATCGCCAGCCCGATGGCGACGGTGGGCACGAGCAGCCCGCGCAGGCGGTTGAGCCGCTCCCACCACGCCCGCCGCCCGCTCAGCCCCGCCCCCGCCGTGATCAGCCCACCCAGCACGGTGAGGAAGAGGCCGAGGTTCATCCCGCCCCCGTCGTAGAAGTTGCGGAGCTGCCGCCGCGCGCCGGGCCGCAGCCCCGAGTCGGTGAGGACCCGCGCCGACTCGGCGTTCAGGGACGACCCCAGCGTGAAGACCGCCGCCGCCCCCACCACGAAGGCGAGCAGGCCCGTCAGCCAGAACCACCGCGCCCGCCGCACGGCCCCGACCACGCTCGCCACGAGGAGGGCGAGGGCCACCCATCCGAAGGCCAGCACCGGCCCGACCGGGGGTAGGGGGGTCTCGCGGTAGGAGCTGAGGTTGAGCACCGAACCCGTCAGGTGCAGCAGCACCCCGTCGGCGCTGAAGCCGCGCCCGAGCGTGGCGAGGGGAAAGAGGAGCAATCCCGCCGCCGCGACGGCGCTCGCCGTGAGGGCAATCCGGGCCGCCGTCGGCGAGGGGCGGGCGTCTGGAACGTCGGTCATGCCCGTCATTGTAGGCGTCGGGGAAGAGGGGCCGGAAGGTGCCCGGCCCTGAGCGAGGCGTCAGCGAACAACGCCTGAGCTTGTCTCCGCCGCCCCCGTTGGTTCACGGCCCATAGCTTGGAGCGTGGTGAGACAGATGCATCTTCCACCCAACCTCCGCACTTCGCTCTCCAGGTTCCCACAAAGGAGAGGAACAGGCCCTCCACATGACGCGGTTGTGACGCGCCCCGCCTCCCTTCCCCCTCCGGCACTCACCCCCCGCCCCGACTGGTGACGGGAGGCTGGCGACTGGCGACCTTCCCGCCGCCCCCGCCCCTGCTATCCTCCCGGACGGTATGGAACGCACCTTCGCCATGATCAAGCCCGACGGCGTGCGCCGGGGCCTGACCCCTGAGATTCTCGCCCGCATCGCCAGGAAGGGCTACCGCGTCGTCGGCCTCAAGCAGATGGTCATTCCCCGCGAGGTCGCCGAGGAACACTACGGTGAACACCGCGAGCGCCCCTTTTTCGGCGAACTCGTCACCTTCATCACGGGTGGCCCGGTCGTCGCCATCGCGCTGGAGGGAAATGACGCCATCGCCGGATGGCGCGCGATGATGGGGGCGACCAACCCCGCCAACGCCGCCCCCGGCACCATCCGCGCCGACTTCGCCACCACGACCCAGGAGAACGTCACCCACGGCAGCGACTCGCCGGGGAGCGCCGAGCGCGAGCTGGAGCTGTTCTTCCGGGCCGAGGAACTGCTCGGCTGAGCCGCCGCCTCCCCACCCCGCCCGCGCCCCGACCTGGGGAGGCGGGCGGTTTCGTTGCGGGTCGCCAGTGACCAGTCGCCAGGAAACATGAAGACAGGCGAGGTTGTCCACCTCGGGTTCATCCCATTGGGGAGGGGAGTCCTTCCTTGTGGCGATGAGGCGGGGCGAGAAAAGAAAAGATAGAGAACACAGTCTGGATCGTCCCTTTTCTCTTCGGCGGCTTGGGGAGAGCGGCCCGGAAGACAGCGAATCTTGGGTCTTGCTGGCGACTGGCGACTGGCCCCTGAACTGAACCTCCGGCCACCTTGCAAGGGAAAGGTCAGAGTCGGGCGTCTACCCTGCGGCGCGAGAGTATGCCGACGCTCCCACCTCCCTCCCCGCTTCAGGCCGCGCTGCGCGACAGCCGGCGGCGGGTGCTGTTGTTGCTGCTGGGGACTTACCTGCTGTTCGCGGTGGTCACGGCCCTGATCGACCCGCCCGGAGCCTTTCCGCAGGCGTACCGCACGCCGAAGTTCTGGGGCGCGGGGGTCATGCTGCTCGCGCTGCTGGGCGCGTTGCTGGCCCCCCGCGACGTTCCCCGCGTCGCCACGGCGGCGGGGGCGCTCCTGGTGCCGCTGCTGTGGCTGGACGCGGGCCGGGTGGTGGCGGCGGGCACCTCACCCCTCCCCGTGCTGCTGTGGTCTGTGGGCGCGGCGAGCGTGGCCCCCTTGCTGCTCGGGTCGCGGCAGGGCGGCATCGCGGTCGCGGTTGGGTCGGTCGGGCTGGCGCTCGTGCTGGCGTGGAGGCCGCCGACCTCGCCCGACCTGCTCGCTGGCTGGGTGACGGGCGGGCTGGTCACGGTCCTCGTGGCGGGGATGTCGTACATCTCCACGCGCTTCATCGAGGCCAACCTCGTGCTGCACGAGCAGGCGAACGCCCAGCTCCACGCCGCCCGCTTCGACGCCCTCACGCGGGTGCTGGGCCGCGCCGCCACCGAGGAGGAGCTGATGGAGCGGGTGCGTCAGGCCACGGAGTCCCGCGCCGCCCTGAGCGTCGTCATGTGCGACATTGACCACTTCAAGAGCGTGAACGACGTTCACGGCCACGCCGTCGGAGACGTGGTGCTGCGCGACGTTGCCAAGCGGCTGCGGCGCACCGCCCGCGAACTCGGCGGCCTCGTGGGGCGCTGGGGCGGCGAGGAGTTCCTGATCCTGCTGCCCGGCCTCGCCAAGCCCGAGGCTCTGGCCCTCGCCGAACGGGTCCGGCAGGCTGTCGGTGCCCAGCCCGTCGCGGGTCTCTCCGTCACTGCCAGCTTCGGCGTCGCCTCCCTGCGCGCCCTCCACGACACGGAGGCCGCCCTCCTCGCCCGCGCCGATCAGGCCATGTACGAGGCGAAGCGGGCGGGACGCGACAGCGTGAGGGAGAAGTGACGGGCAATGAGTGATGAGGAAAAGAGCGGCACTGTGACCCCTCGTCACTCACCACTCAACCCTCATCACTCCCCCCGCCGAAAGGCGGCGAGCAGCGCCGGTTCCTCCCGCACCGCGTACCCCCGCGTCAGGAGACGCAGGCCGCCGGGCGTCCGCAGGATCAGCACGTCGGCGAGGCGGCCCCCGCGTGGGCGCAGGCCCTCGCCCTGGGGCGTCGTGACGCTGGCCGCGTCCTCCCCGGCGAGGGCACTCAGCTCGAAGGTGGGGCCGTCCACCCGCATCTCCCACGAGAGGGAGCGGACGTTGCCGTCGAAGCGGACGATCACCGCGCGGGCGGGCAGCGGCGGGCGGGTGGTCCACGTGATGCGCCGCAGGCTGCCGTCCCTGCCGGGGGTCCGCTCCCGGCGGTCCGCCCGCGCGTCGTAGGTGCCGTTCGCGGTGAAGAGAATCTGGGCGGGGAGGTCGTCGGCGAGGCCACCCTCCCCGTTCCCCTCCGGGCGGCACCCGACCAGTCCACCCGCGAGCAGGGCGGCGAGGGTGAGCAGGGCGGGGGCCGGGCGCGCGAACTTCATGGGGGGCACGATACGCCGCTCGGGGACGTGCGAGCATCGGGCACGTGCCCCCCCACCGCCTCGCCCTCCTCGTGACCGCCGCGCTGCTGGGGGGACTGCTGGCGCTGGGGCTGAGCCTGCAACGGGGGTGGCGGCTGCCGGCGCGCTGGCCGCACCACGCCCTCTTCTTCGTGGTGTGTGTCGGGGTGGCGATTTCGGGAGTGCTCTCTGGCCTGCGGGGTCTCGCGCTGTTGCCCGCGCTGGGGCTGCTGCTCCTGATGCCGCGCACGAGGCCGGGGCGGGCGGACCACTGGCGGCTGGCGCTGGGGTGCGCGGGGGCCTTCGCGGTGGGGCTGTGGGGGGCATGGTGAGGGTGGGGGCACGACGCCCCGGACCGCCGCGCTAGCCTGCGTCTCATGACCGTCCCGCCCCCGACTCCGCCCCTCCCGAGGCCGCTCGCCACTGGCCTGCCCAGCGGTGGGCTGATCGAGGGGTTGCTCGCCCGCCGGACCACGAACGGCCCCTTCCGGCCAGGTCCGGTCAGCCGCGAGCACCAGCACCTCCTGATGCGGGTCGCGCAGGCCGCCCCCAGCCACTTCAACTCCCAGCCGTGGCGCTTCGTCCTCGTCGAGGACCGGGGAACCATCGGGCAGGTCGCGCGGATCGCGGGCGAGAGCATGACCGAACTCATCGAGGCGGGCGTCTTCTTCGAGCGGTATCGCCGCTACTTCCGCTTCACCGAGGCCGAGATGGAGCAGAGGCGCGACGGCATCCACATCGACCACCTGCCCGGCCCGCTGCGCCCCTTCACCCGGCAGGTCTTCTCGGACGCGGGGCTGCGGGTCATGCGGCAACTCGGCGTCCCGAAGCGGCTCGGCGAGGACAACCGCAAGTTGGTGGAGGGCAGTCCCCTCCTCCTCGCCGCGCTGCTCGACAAGGCCGAGTACCGCCCCGGCGAACTCAGCGGCTTCTACTCCGTCTTCGGCCTCGGCGCGGCGATGGAGAACATCTGGAACGCGGTCGGGGAGATCGGCATGGGCCTGCAATTCGTCTCCACCCCGATGGAACTGCCCCACCGCTGGCAGGCCATCCGCGAGCTGCTGCACGTGCCGGACAGCCTCGAACTCATGGCCGTCTACCGCCTCGGCTACCTCCCCGACGACGAGCGGCGGCCCACGATTGACTGGAGCAGCCGCCACCGCAAGCGGCTGGGGCAGTTCGTCTTCCGGGAGACGTGCGAGGTGCCGGAGGGGGAATGAGGGGAAGGGGATCAGCGGCCAGCTTCCAGCCGCCAGCGTGACATCCTGGGAACGTGCAGGTTGAGGGTGCAGAGGGTCGAAGGCGGAAGGCGGAAGGCACCTGCTGTCAGCCTTCCGCCTTCTGCCTTCCGCGACGTTCACAGCTCCACCTACGGCCCGGTCTCTCGCCCCGCCGACTGCCCCGGCCCTCCTCTCCCCCAAGCTCCCGCCGGGGGATCGCCCACCGTCCCCTCACATCCGCCGCCGCACAATGCCCGGTGGGAGGGAAACACCATGACCAAGCTGGAAGCGAACGCCGCGCAGAGCGGCACGTTCCGCATCGGGGGTGAGCTGGAGGTCAACCGCCTCGGCTTCGGCGCGATGCGGATCACGGGGGAGGGCGTCTGGGGCGACCCCGCCGACCGGGAGGGGGCACTCGCCACCCTGCGCCGCCTGCCCGACCTCGGGGTGAACTTCATCGACACTGCCGACTCGTATGGCCCGGCGGTGAGCGAGGAGCTGCTCCGCGAGGCCCTGTATCCCTACGACACGGTGGTGATCGCCACGAAGGGGGGCTTTGTCCGCACCGGCCCGAACGTATGGACCGCGCTGGGTCGCCCCGACTACCTCAAGCAGCAGGCATACCTCTCCCGCCGCCGCCTCGGCGTGGAGCGCATCGACCTGTGGCAGCTCCACCGCATCGACGCCGGGGTTCCCCACGACGAGCAGTTCGGGGCCATCCGCGAGCTGATGGACGAGGGCGTGATCCGCCACGCCGGGCTGAGTGAGGTCAGCGTCGAGGAGATCGAGGCCGCCCGGCAGGTCTTCCCGGTCGCCACGGTGCAGAACCTCTACAACCTCGTGAACCGCAAGTCCGAGGACGTGCTCGACCACTGCGGGCGCGAGGGCATCGGCTTCATCCCGTGGTATCCCCTCGCGGCGGGCGGCCTCGCGCGGGAGGGCAACGTCCTCGACGAGGTGGCACGGCGGATCGGGGCCACGCCGTCACAGGTCGCGCTCGCCTGGGTCCTGAAGCGCAGCCCCGTCATGCTCCCCATCCCCGGCACGGGCAAGGTCCGCCACCTGGAGGAGAACGTGGCCGCCGCCGGGCTGCAACTCTCTGACGACGACTTCCACCGCCTCGACGAGGTGGGCCGTCAGGAGTGGGAGAGCAAGCGCCGCTGAGCGGGTGGGGGAGAGGGGGGAGGAGGCAGAAGGTCGAAGGCGGAAGGCAAAGGCGTTTGTCGTTGGCCTTCTGCCTACTGCGACCTTCGCCGAAATTGGATGACCTGCCCTCTGCCGTCCCTGGCGACTGGCAACTAGACACTGGCGATTCTCCCTGACCGAACATGAGTCCTTCGTCGGGGTTTCCCTGCCCTCAAGCGGAAGAAACCGTGCTTTTTTCCACACGGGAGCGGGGGGAGAATGCCCCCTATGCCTGCTCTGCCCGTCCTTCGCTCGCTCGTCACCGGGCATCCGCCGCACCGCGCCGCGCAAACGGAGATTCGGGAGGCGGCCCGCACCCTCTTCCCGCGTTTGAGCGCGCGTCCGCACATGCTCGACGTGTTCGACAACGCGCAGATCAAGTCCCGCGCGCTCGCCCGGCCCCTGGAGTGGTATCTGGAGCCGCGCGGCTTCGGCGAGAAGAACGCCGTCTTCGTGGAGGAGGCCCGCGCGCTGACCCTGCGCCTGGCCCGCGAGGCGCTGGACCGGGCCGAGGTCGCCCCCGCCGACGTGGACGCCGTGGTTGTCGTCAATACCAGCGGCCTGAGCACGCCGAGCCTCGACGCCTCCCTCATCGAGACGCTGGGGCTGAATCGGCACGCGGCGCGGCTGCCCGTGTGGGGGCTGGGCTGTGCGGGTGGTGCCTCCGGATTGGCGCGGGCGGCGGACCTCGTGCGGGCGGGATACCGGCGCGTGCTGTTCGTGGCGGTGGAGCTGTGCAGCGTGACGCTGGTCAAGGGCGACGAGACCAAGAGCAACTTCGTGGGCACCGCCCTGTTCGCCGACGGCGGCGCGGCCCTCGTGATCACCGCGCCCGACGTGCCCGGCCCGGCCCCGCTCCTCAGCCTCCACGGCGGCTACTCCACGTTGATCGAGGATTCCGAGGACATCATGGGCTGGGACGTGGTGGACGAGGGCCTGAAGGTCCGCTTCTCCCGCGACATCCCCACCCTCGTTCACTCCATGATGGCGGAGAACGTGGCGGACGCGCTCGCCGCCCACGGCTGGACACGCGGGGACGTGGGCACCTTCGTGGTTCACCCCGGCGGCGTGAAGGTGCTCGCCGCCTACGAGGACGCGCTGGACCTGCCGCCGGGCACGCTGGACGCCAGCCGCCGCGTCCTGTGCCGTCACGGCAACATGAGCAGCGTGACCGTCCTCTTCGTGCTGGAGGAGACGTTGCGTGCCCATCCGCAGGGCAAAGGCCTCCTGAGTGCGATGGGACCGGGCTTCAGCGCCGAGCATGTACTGATCGAGTTCGGTGGGTGAAGGTTTGGAGGAGTTGACGAGTTGGTTGGCAGGGTTGTCACGCCCGTTTACCCCCACCCGGCCCCTAACCTCAAGACGCTTGATGTGAATTGCAAATCGGGCAGTGGAAGTGTTTCTACCGTAGTACAGAAGGACAAGCGCCGCTCGTCACCCCCCGCCCCCACACGGAGGGAGGGGGAAAAGAGTACGTCTGACACACTAAGTTTTTATTGCATATCAAGCGTTCAGGGGGGAGGGGCTAAAAAGCAACGGCCTGCACTGTTTCTTTCTTCTCCCCGATGGAAAAGGGCCAGGGTGAGGGGGCGTCTGACCAGCCCTAGCTCCCCTCCTCACCCTCCACCGTCTTCTCCGGCAGGGTCGTCGCGCCGCTCGCGGGCATTCCCCCGCTGTAGCCGCCGTGGGTGAGCGTGTTCGTCTCCTGCCCACCTGCCGGGGCACTCGCCTCCCTCCCGTCGTCGCTCGTCGCCGTCCCCATCACGGGTGTGTCGGCACCGGCCCCCGCGTTCTCGTCGCTCACGTCCCGGTAGATGCCGTCGTGGATGGCGTCGCCCGTGCTCTTCTCGCCCCCCGTGTCCCACGCCGCGTTGTCCGTCACCTCGCGCAACGTCACGTTGTCCTGCGGTCCCGTCCCGCCCCCGTCGCCGTTCCTGCCGTCATCCATAGCCGTGTTCCTTTCCGTGCCGGGCACGTTCGTGGTTCTCGGGCCAAAGTGTGGAAGCAAGGGCAGCGTACTCCTTCCTTCGGCGGTCGGGGTTGAGAGGCACTTAGCCCTTCTCTTGTTGTCTCCAGAGTTGTTACATAGTTCCTGTGAGGGGGACGATGAGCGTATGGGGCTGCTTGACCTATCATGGGGGCATCTGAACCCGTTTGTGCGGGCTGCCCCTCTGCGGGCAAGGAGGAGACCAGACATGGCGATGAACCTGTTCGGTGCGCGCGACACGCTCACCACGAAGGCCGGGCAACCGCTCTACTACTACCGGCTGGGCCGTTTGCAGGAACTCGGGCATGACGTGAGCAAGCTGCCCTTCTCGGTGAAGGTGCTGTTGGAGAGCGTGCTGCGCGAGGCCAACGACTACGACGTGCGTCAGGAGGACGTGGCCGCCGTCGCGGGATGGAAGCCCGTCAACGAGGAGATCGAGATTCCCTTCAAGCCCGCCCGCGTGATCCTGCAAGACTTCACGGGCGTCCCCGCCGTGGTGGACCTCGCGGCGATGCGGAGCGCGATGCTGGCGCTCGGCGGCGATCCCAACAAGATCAACCCCCTGATCCCGGTGGACCTCGTGATCGACCACTCGGTGCAGGTGGACGAGTTCGGCACCGACTTCGCCCTCGCCAACAACATGGCGCTGGAGTTCGAGCGCAACCGCGAGCGCTACGAGTTCCTCAGATGGGGCCAGCAGGCGTTCGACAACTTCGGCGTGGTGCCGCCCGCCTCGGGCATCATCCACCAGGTCAACCTCGAATACCTCGCCAAGGGCGTGCAGAGCCGCCCCGAGGACGACGGCGTGGTCGTGTACCCCGACTCCCTCGTGGGCACCGACTCGCACACCACCATGATCAACGGTCTGGGCATCGTGGGCTGGGGCGTCGGCGGCATCGAGGCCGAGGCGGTCATGCTCGGTCAGCCCATCTACATGCTGATGCCCGAGGTGATCGGCTTCAAGGTCACGGGCGCGATGCCGGAGGGGGCCACCGCGACCGACCTCGCCCTGCGCGTGACGCAGATGCTGCGCGAGAAGGGCGTGGTGGGCAAGTTCGTGGAGTTTTACGGGGCGGGCCTGAGCAACATGACCCTGCCCGACCGCGCGACCATCGCCAACATGGCCCCCGAGTACGGCGCGACGATGGGCTTCTTCCCGGTGGACGACGAGGCGCTGCGCTACCTGCGCCGCACGGGCCGCCTGGAGGACGAGATCGAACTCGTCGAGGCGTACTACAAGGCCCAGGGCATGTTCCGCACCGACGAGACGCCCGATCCCGTGTTCACCGACACCATGGAACTCGACCTCTCGACCATCGTGCCCTCCCTCGCCGGGCCGAAGCGCCCGCAGGACCGGGTGAACCTCAGCGACATGCACACGGTCTTTGCCGAGGCGCTGACCGCCCCGATCAAGGCGCGCGGCTTCGAGCTGTCGCAGGACAAGCTGGGCGCGACCGGCACCATCGGCGGCACCGACCTCCAGATCGGTCACGGCGCGGTGACGCTGGCGTCCATCACCTCCTGCACGAACACCTCGAACCCCAGCGTCCTGATCGCGGCGGGCCTCGTCGCCAAGAAGGCGGTCGAGCGGGGCCTCAAGCCCAAGCCCTGGGTGAAGACCAGCCTCGCGCCCGGTTCCAGGGTCGTGACCGAGTACCTGGAGACGGCGGGCCTCCAGGCGTACCTCGACCAGATCGGCTTCAACACCGTGGGCTACGGCTGCATGACCTGCATCGGCAACTCAGGGCCGCTGCCCGAACCCGTCGTGCAGGCGATTGGGGAGGGCGACCTCGTGGTGGCCTCCGTGCTGTCGGGCAACCGCAACTTCGAGGGCCGCGTCAACCCGCACATCCGCGCGAACTACCTCGCCTCGCCGCCCCTGGTGGTGGCCTACGCGCTCGCCGGGACGGTCGTGAACGACATCCTGAGCGACCCCATCGGCACGGGCAGCGACGGTCGCCCCGTGTACCTGCGCGACCTGTGGCCCACGAACGCCGAGATTCAGACCATCATGGACCAGGCGATCAACGCCGAGATGTTCAAGCGGGTCTACGACGGCATCGAGCAGAGCAACACCGATTGGAACGCCATCCCCGTCTCCGAGGGGGCGCTGTACAACTGGAACCCCGAGTCCACCTACATCCAGAACCCGCCCTTCTTCGAGAACCTGGCGGGCGGTCCCAGCGAGATCGTGTCCTCCATCGAGGGGGCGCGGGTGCTTGTCAAGGTCGGGGACTCGGTGACGACCGACCACATCAGCCCGGCTGGCTCCTTCAAGGCCGACACCCCGGCGGGCAAGTACCTGATGGAGCGCGGCATCCAGCCGAAGGACTTCAACTCCTACGGCTCGCGCCGGGGCAACGACCGCATCATGACGCGCGGCACGTTCGCCAACATCCGCCTCAAGAACCAGCTCGCCTCCGGCACCGAGGGCGGCTTCACCACCGACTACACGACCGGCCAGGTGAGCACCATCTACGACGCCGCCCAGAACTACAAGGCGAGCAACATCCCCCTCCTCGTCTTCGCGGGCAAGGACTACGGCATGGGCAGCAGCCGCGACTGGGCCGCGAAGGGCACCTTCCTCCTCGGGGTGAGGGCCGTCATCGCCGAGAGCTTCGAGCGCATCCACCGCTCCAACCTCGTCGGGATGGGCGTGCTGCCCATCCAGTTCAAGAACGGCGACACCGCAGATTCGCTGGGCATCGTGGGCGACGAGTTCTTCGACGTGATCCTGCCCGGCGACCTCAAGCCGCGCCAGGACGTGACGCTCCGCTTCACCAAGGACGGCGTGAGCCGCGCCGTGACCGTCCAGTGCCGCATCGACACGCCCGTGGAGATCGACTACTACAAGAACGGCGGCATCCTCCAGACCGTGCTGCGCGGAATTCTGGAGCGGAGCAAGGGTGAAGTGAAGGCGTAGGCCGGAGCCGCAACCCGGTCAAAAGAAAGGCCCCCGCCCGGTGGATGGGTGGGGGCTTTGGGTTGGTGGACGTACCCCTCAGTCAGCTTCGCTGACAGCTCCCCTCAGAGGGAGCCTTTTGGGGAGGCTTCTTCTTTTGCTGCGGTGATCGCCTCCCCTCAAGGGGGGTGCCCCGAAGGGGGGGAGGGGTCGCCAGCGGGGGTCTTGAGGAATCTCGTCGGGGTGGAGGGGGCGATTGAAGAGGCGTGGCGTCAAACATCCTTCAGCTCGGCTTGAACAGAAGGAGGCTATGTCTCCGCCCCCACCCCTGCATAGACCTCCTCCATCCTCAACTCCACGTCCACACATGGCAGGCGCACGCCGTTCTCCACCGTCTCCAGTTCCCACCCGTTCGGCATCCGGCGGTAGAACTCGGCGGCCCGGTCCTCGCTGTCCACGAGGAGATAGCCCCGCAGGCTGTGCAGGCTGAGGTAGTCCTGAGCTTTGTAGGTCATGTCCACCTGCCGGGTGGATTGGCTGAGAATTTCCACGATCAGGCAGGGGTGATTCTCGGCCTCCCTCAAGTCCTCGTGCGGTTTGCACACGACGACGAGATCGGGGGAGGAGTAGCGAAGTTGCCCCAGCCGCTTGACACGAACTTTCATATCGTTGGTGTAGGTCCAGCAGGAGCCGCGTCGGCTCGCCGGAATGAGAATGCCCTGGATGTTCGAGGAGATGCGGTTGTGCGGCAGGCTCGCGCCCGCGTGGGCGTACACGAAGCCGTCTACGTACTCACGCCGGACGGGACTCAACTCCTCCGTTCGCAGGTACTCCTCCTCGCTGAGCTTGCGTAGGGCCAGGTCACTCATACGGTCATGGTACGTGGCGGGTGGATGTCCAGCCCGTCGGGTGAGAAGTGTGCGGCCTAACGCTCAGTGTCGCGTCAGGTCCGTGCGGTATGACTGAATGATGAGACTCGCGCTGCCCCTGCTGACCCTCAGTCTCCTGCTCACGGCGTGCCCCGGTCCATCGGTGGGCGACGAGGACGACGGCACCGCCGTCTGCCCACAGGCCATCCCCGGTGGCGTGCCCCTTCCCGCGAGCGTGCGGGCGGCGAGCGTGGTACAGACGCAGGTGCCCACCCCCGACTGGACCGCGCCGCACGTGCCGGGCCGGGTCCTCGTCGTAGGCGCGGGCGGCACCCTGAGCGCGCAGGGCCTGAGCCTGCTCTCCACCGTGCGGACGCAGCGGGTGACGGACGACCTCACGCTGGCCGTGACCCCGGCGGGCGAGACGGACCGGGCCTTTGCGGGTCGGCTGACGGCGGCGGGACTGCGGGCACAGCCAGACTTTATCTACAGGGCGCTGGCGGCGGTCAACGACCCCGGCTACCCTGGCAACGAGGGGTTCATCAACGAGAGCCGGACCGTGACCCTCTTCCAGGACTACCTGCCCCGCATCAACGCGGAGGGGGCATGGGACTTCCTGACGGCCTGCGGCAAGACGCCCATGGCGGCGCTGACGGCGGTGCTGGACTCTGGAGCCGACGGCAGCCACGAGGACCTGAACGGGCGGCTGCTGAGCGGCGCGACCTTCAACGGCGGCACGGCGGCCACGCAGGACTCGGACGGGCACGGCACGGCGGTCACGGGCCTGCTCGGCGCGACCACCAACAACGACGTGGGGCTGGCGGGCGTGACGTGGAGCGGGCGCAACGTGTTGCCGGTCAAGGTGCTGGAGGCCTCGTCAACGAACCAGGCGAACGGTTCGACCTCCACCCTCGCGGCGGGGCTGAACTACGCCGTGCGGCAGGGGGCCAAGGTCATCAACATGAGCCTGGGCTTCGCGGGTGAAGCGGGGAGCGACCCCGGCGACCAGGCGCTGGAGGCCGCGCTGAATAGCGCCGCGCAGAGTGCGGTGTTGGTAGCGGCGGCGGGGAATACTCCCAATCAAGGGGTGTATTACCCGGCCAACAATCCGAACGTCATCGCGGTGGGTGCCCTCGGAGCGAGCAACACTGCCCTCGCCTGCTACAGCGCCCGCCCCAATGCCACCCAGACACGTGCCCTCGATCTCGTCGCGCCTGGGGGGGCGGGAGCCGGGGTATGCAGCGGGGCCACCGCCAGCCAGGACATGCTGGTGCTGGCCCCCGGTGACAACTACGCCCTTAGCGCGGGCACGAGCGAGGCCGCGCCCCTCGTGAGCGGGGTGGCCGCCCTGATGCGCGCCGCAAACCCCAGCCTCACCGCTGCCCAGACGCGCGCCCTGCTCGTCTCCTCCGCGAACTCCTCGGGTGGTCTGCCCCTCCTCGACGCCGAGGCCGCCGTGCGCGCCGCCACGCAGTAACCGACGCCCGACTCAGGGCAGAAGCGGTGGACGGGTCGCTCCCAGCCCACCGCTTCTTTTTGGACCCTCTGTAGAAGGCGCAGAAAGCAAAGAGCAGAAGGCCGAGGGCGTATGTCTCCTGCCTTCTGCCCTTGACCTTCTGCTTTCGACCCTCTGCACCCCGGAACGCCCATGTTCGCCGGAGGTCTATTGCCGATTCGTTACTTGTCCTGCCTCACCCGCTCCGTCGCGGGTTCGCCCTGCGGCGTCAGCAGCCCGTGGACCAGCAGTCCGAACACGACGAGGCCGTGCAGGCCGAGCAGTCCGAACAACGCCTCGCCCGGCTCCATTGTGTGCCCGGCGGACCCCACGAGCTGAAACAGAATCAGCGTCAGCAGCACGCTGGGGCGGCGCTCCGGGAACCGCAAGTAGGCATAGGTGCCGCCCGCCATGCTGAAGAGCAGGGGCAGAATCAAGGCATTGAACATCTCTTGAGACATAGCGCATTTTCACCGAGGACAGGGAAAAAGGCGAGGTGTTCCCAGTCGAGTCACGGGTTGGAGTCACAAAAATATGACCGCTGGGCGGGCGTTTGTCGGGATTCCAACTTGTGCAGAGGTGTGCGCCTTTGCCTACACAAGGTCGGAATCCTTCCCGCGCCGAGGGTTCTACATCCGGTATCGGTCCACCTGGGCCGGATCGAGCGCGTGGTCACGCAGGGCGGGCACGTCCAGCCAGCCGTCCCGAAAGGTAATGGGCGTGCCCAGCAGGTCGTCCTCCAGCTTGAGGACGAAGCTCAGCTCGCAGGGTTCGGTGACTTCGGGCCGCGTGCTCAGGAGGGCGGCGTGAAGGGTGCCCAGGCCGGTGCTCGCCTGCGAGCCGACCATGCCGCGCTTGCCGTGCCGGGCCGCCTCAGCGAGCATTTGCAGGCCGTCGGTGAAGCCGTTGCGGGCCGTCTTCACGTTCAGGATGTCGAAGGTGTCGAACTCCAGCTCGCGGGCGAGGTCGGCGGGCGTGAAGCAACTGTCGTCGGCGACGATGGGGAGGAGGTCCCGCGCATGCAACTCGGCGCGGGCCTTTAACTCGCGGACGGGGAGCGGTTCCTCCACACAGGTCAGGCCCGCGTCTCGCATGGCGGTGAGGGCGTCGGGGGCCGTCTCCTTTGTAAGTGTCTCGTTGCTGTCGGCGTAGAGTTCCACCGCGTCCCCGAAGGTGCGGCGCAATTCCCCGATCAGCGCGAGGTCGCGGGCATGGTCGCGGCCTACCTTCACCTTCAGGCAGCGCACGCCCGCCCCTACCACCCGTTCCGCCTCCGCGAGCATCTCGGCGGGGGGGGCGATGCCGAGGATGAAGCTCACCCGCACCCGCGTGTTCGGGCCGAGCAGCGTGTCGAAAAGCGTTTGCCCCCGCGCCCGCGCCCGCGCGTCCCAGAGGGCCATGTCGAGGGCACCCCGAGCGGTGTGGTTGTTCGCCACGCTGCCCCGCGCCCGGTTCAACCTGGCCTCGTCGTCGATGCCCAGGCCTTTGATCGCGGGTTCGAGATGGCGAAGGATGGCGAGCACGCTTCCCGGCGTCTCCCCGTAGATCGTGGGGCGCGGGGTCGCCTCCGCCACGCCCACCGTGCCGTCGTCCAGCGTGACCCGGACGAGGACGTGTTCGGCGGCGCTGAGCTGGCTGTGCGCGCCCCATGCGAGCGTCCCCCGCAGTGGCAGGCGGTAGGGAATGCCCTCCACTCGGGCGACGCGTGGGGTGGAGGGCAGACTCATGCCCACTCCCGAATGGCGTCCGCCACCTGCTCCGGCGAGAGTTTCACCGTGTCGAGAATCAGGGCACGCGTGGGCGGCAGGGTCAGCAGGAAGGCCGAGGCCGCGTCCGGGTCGTAGTGCGCCCGCTCCGTCACCACGATGCGCGTCTTGGCGAGGAGGTCCGCCGGAGTGTGTCCCTCCCCCGTCAGTGCGGCGAGGTCGTCCAGCTCGGCTGGGGTGAACACGGCCTCCACGCCGGACAGGGCGGCCAACTGCTCGCGGAGGTCGCCTCCCTCCTGCACCGCTACCCGGTCAAAGGCGTCCCCGCGCCCCAGCAACCTCCTCACCCTCACCGCGTCTGGAGCGTTCAGCGCCACGAAGCGCCAGAGGGGGAACCTCTCCGCCGCGTGCCGCACCTCCTCCAGCCCGCGCAGGCCGTCAAAGATTGGCCGCTCGCCCCAGTACGATGTGTCTGCCGTCAATCCACCGAGCGCGTGCGCCATGCCGCCGGGGTGCCGCTCCCGGTACAGGGCGGTGAGGCGGAAGCGTTCGGCACGGTCCGCAACCGGGCCGCCCGCGAGGGGAAGGATCATGGCGTGGTCGGTGATCTCGCGGCGGTCGGGCAGCACCCGTGCGGCGGGGTCGGCGGCGGTCAGGGCCGCGAGCGCGGTACTCTTGCCCACCCCCGTCACCCCCACGAGGACGGTAAGGGGCAGCTCGGCCAGCCGCCGCTCATGGGGACCTCGCGGGGAATCGGCGGAGAGATGGGGCAACGGCTGGGACGGCACGCTCATGCGAGGAGTGTAGGATGACGCCCGCACTCATCGCCGCCTTAAGACTGGCGTAAGGTTGCGTCAACCCGCAGTGAGCGTGTCCCGTCACACTCTCGCGGCGGTGTTTCTAGACTTCTATTTGGAGGATTGACACATGGCCCGACTGCAAGGAACCGGCGGCGGTGGCGGCAGGACCGCCCTACTCATCATCATTATCCTGATCGTTCTTTTCCTGCTCGCCTACTTCCTGTACCTCAAGCCGCAGGGCATCCTGAATCTCGGCTTCTGAGTCCTGGCGCGCCGGGAGCTTGTCCGGCTTTCACCCTGAACGGAGACAACACATGCTGAAAGGCAAAGAACTGCTGGGCCGCCCGATCATCGCCATCGAGAGCGGAGAGAAGATCGAGACGGTGCGTGACCTCGTGTTCGATCACCAGGCGAACGAGGTGCTGGGGCTGCTCGTGGACGAGGGCGGCTGGTTCCGCGCGGCGAAGGTGGTGCCCTTCGAGGCCATCCGCTCCATCGGCGAGGACGCCATCATGATCGGCAGCCCCGAGGAGATCACCTCCACCCGCGAGGACGGGCGGCTGGCCGACGTGCTGGATTCCAAGACCAGCCTCGTGGGCATGACCCTGCTCACGACCGACGGGCAGAACCTCGGCAAGATCGCCGACGTGTTCTTCGACGAGCGCACCGGGCAGGTCGAGGGCTACGAGGCGACGGGCGGTATCTTCAGCGACCTCTCCAGCGGGCGCACCTTCGTTCCGGCCCCCGAGAACGTGCAGATCGGCCAGGACGCGGCCATCGTGCCCATCAGCGTGGCGGCGGCGATGCAGGAGCAGGAGGCGGGCGGCCTGAAGGGGGCCTACCAGAGCGCCGCCGAGAGCGTCAAGCAGGGCTACGGCAACATCGCCGAGGCCACCAAGGAGCGCCAGCGCGAGTATGTGGTGGGCAAGACGGCGGGCGGCGACCTGACCCTCGACGACGGCACCGTCCTGATCCACAAGGGCGACACCATCACCGAGGAGCAGGCCACGCGGGCGGAGGAGGCGGGCAAGCTCACCTCGCTCGCCACCGCCGCGACGGGGGGCGTGCTGTCCGAGGCCTACGGCAGCGCCAAGGAGCGGGTGCAGGGCACCGTCGAGAACTTGCAGGGTGCCACCGCCGAGCGCCAGAAGGAGTTCGTGGTGGGCAAGACCGCCGCGAACGACGTGACCGTGCAGATGGCCGACGGGGTGCAGGAGGTGATCGTGCACAAGGGGGCGCTCATCACCGAGTTCCAGGCCCAGCGGGCCGAGCAGGCGGGAGCACTCGCCGCCCTGACCGCCGCCGCGACGGGCGGGGCCGTGCAGGAGGGCGTGCAGGGCCTGCGTGAGCGCGTCAGCTCGGGTTCGGACGCTTCCCAGCCCGAGGGCGTGGAGGCGACGGTGGGCCGCCGGGTCCGCAGCGACGTGCGTGCGCCGGGTGGCAGCCTCGTCGCCGCGCAGGGGCAGATCGTCACCCCGGCCATCGTGGAGCGGGCGCGGCACCTGAACGCCGAGCAGGAACTGATCGCCGCCACCCTGGGGGCGAAGTCGAGCGGTCCGGCCACGGGCGCGGCCCTGGCGGGCGGCGTCGCCAGCGTCAGCGAGGGCGCGAGCAACCTGCTCGACCGCGCGAAGTCGTGGTTCGGCGAGAAGCGGGAGGAGGCCGGGCACGCGCTGGAGGAGCGCCAGGAGCAGCAGCAGGAGCAGAAGGTCCGCGACGCCCTGGGCCGCCCGGTCACGCGCGTGATCCTCGCCCCCGACGACACGATCATCCTCAACATCGGCGAGATCATCACCAACAAGGCCGTGCAGCTCGCCCGCGAGGGGGGCGTGCTCGATATCCTCGTGGACAGCGTGAGCAAGGAGTCCGTCAACATCGACCCTCTCGCCTCGCGTCCCCACGAGACCGGCGCGGCGGCGCTGGAGGGGCAGGCCGACTCGCCCGTCGCCACGAACCCCACCGATCCGCAGAACTCAGGCCGCTAAGGGTCAGGCACATTCCGGCGGGTCCTCTTCCAGATGGGAGGGGACCCGCCGGAGTTGTCGTTTGAAGGGGAGAGAGAACTGATTTCGCCCCTCCCCCCTGAACGCTTGATGTGAACGAAGGACCAGATGATAGGGGCGTATTGGGCGTCTGGCAGGAGGACGAGCGTTGCCTGTCACCTCTCTCCCACAGGAGGAGACGGAGAAAAGCAGCCAGAGCCTGGGCTTTCTACTCCTCCCCCTTGAAGGGGAAGGCTGGGAGGGGGTGAACTGGCATGGCCTCCGAGGACAGCGCGAGGGGCGATGCCTCCGTTCAAGGCACAAGCGGGTCACACGCCCCCTCACCCCGACGGAAGAGAGAGAAAACAGCCCCACCTCAATTCCTGAAAATCACCTCCTCCCGCCCAAACGAACGCCATGCCAGCAGCCCCAGCACGAGCGCCCCAAGCAGGTTCGCGCCGATGGCCGCCAGCGCGTGCCCGGCGGTCAGGCTGCCGCGCACGGTGTCCAGGATGGCGAGCATGGAGCCAAAGAGGGGCAGGGCGTAGGGAGCACTTCCCAGCGTCAGGAAGTCGCTGAACTGGAGCAGCACGGCGGGAAAGACGATGGCGAGCGAGAGGGGCGTGACGTAGGTCTGCGCCTCCTTGTAGCTGCGCGCGTAGATGCTGATGGCGATGAGGACGGCGCTGATGAACAGCGCGGCGCTGACCACGACGGCGAGGAGGGCCAGCGCACTTCCGGCGGTGAGGGCGAGTTGCCCGCCGAAGCTGCGCGCGAGTTCGTCCGGCGCACCTGCCCCGGCAAGGGCGGCCCGCGCGACCAGCCCGCTCGCCAGAAAGCCCAGCACGCTGAAACAGGCCGTCACGAGGGCGGTCACGGTCGTGGCAAGCAGCTTCCCGGCCACCACCTCCGAGCGCCGGACGGGCGAGACGAGCAGGCTCTCCAGCGTGCCGCGCTCCTTCTCGCCCGCCGTGGCGTCCAGCGCGGTCGCCATCGCCCCCGTCAGGATGAAGTTGAGCATCAGCAGCGGAATGAGGAAGGCGAGCTGCCCGCCGCGCCGTTCCCCCTCCGGGCTGGCGTCGATGGGCCGCAGGGTCACGGGCGTCAACGTCTCCGCACCGAGGCCCAGCGCCCGCAGACGACTCACGGTGAGGTCGCGGTTGTACGCCTCCACCACGTCCTGCACTTTGGCGAAGGCCCCCGTCTGCGCGCGCAGGTTGCCGAGCTTGGCGTAGACCTCCAGGGTGCCGCTTCCCTCGCCCGCGCGGCTCGGCAGGGAAGAGGGGGCGCGGAGGGCGGCGTCCACCTCTCCCGACTGGACGGCGGCTTCCGCGTCCCCGACGGGAACGAGTTCCACCCCGGAGCGCGTCACCGTGCCGTCCGGTGTCCGCTCGTCTCGTGTGAGGGCCGATCTCAGCGCGGCGGGCAGCGTGCCGACCACCCCCACCCGCTGCCGCTCCTGCGCCTGCCCGCCGACGAGCCGCCCGACGAGCAGCGGCAGCCCCAGTGTGAAGAGGGGAATGAGCAGCAGCGGGATCAGGACGGTGCCCGCCAGCGTGCGGCGGTCGCGCAGGGTGGAGAGCAGGTCGCGCGCCGCCACCTGCCACACGAGGCTAGGACGCATAGACCTCGCCCCCCTCCCGCCCCAGCACGAGCGCGAAAAAGGCGCGTTCCAGATTCCGCTCCCCCGTTCCCGCCAGAATCTCGCTCACGGCCCCGACCGTCACCACCTCGCCCCGGTGAATGATCGCCACCCGGTCGCAGACCTCCTCGGCCTCGCTCATGACGTGGGTGGAGTAGACGGTGAGCCGCCCCGGCCCGCGCGCCGCCGCCACGAAATCGAGCAGGTTGCGCCGAGCGAAGATGTCCAGGCCGCTCGTCGCCTCGTCCAGCATCAACACGGGTGGGTCGTGGATGACGGCGCGGGCGATGACAACTTTCTGCGCCATGCCCGTGGAGTATTCGCCCGCCCGTGTGTCCAGCGTGCGCCCGAGATCGAGGGCGGCGTCCAGCTCCTCGATGCGGGCGTCGGCCTGCTTGCGGCTCAGGCCGTACAGCCCGGCGAACGAGCGCAGCACCTCCCGGCCCGTCAGACGGGCGGGCAGGCCCATGCCGCCGTTCACCACGCCGATGAGGCGGCGCACGGCCTCCGGGTCGCGCCGCACGTCCACGCCCGCCACCATGACCGTGCCCGCCGTGGGCGTGAGCAGCGTGGCGACGACTCGCAGCAGGGTCGTCTTCCCGGCCCCGTTCGGCCCCAGCAGCCCGAAGACCTCGCCCTCCTGCGCCCGCAGGGTCACGTCCCGCAGCGCCGCGTGGGCACCATAAAGTTTTCCCAGGTTCCGAATGTCCAGCACGCTCCGGTGCCTCCCCGTCCAGAAAGATGCGCTCGATGGGCCGCCCCGGACACTGTTTCTCACGGGGCGTCCCGCCAGCGGTCCCGGCATGACGCGGGCCACGACGACGCTCACCCTAGCAGCACCGCCGACCCCACCCCCTTCCTGCCCGGCCCCCCGACGCCGGAGAATCACGTTTCCTTGATCTCCGGTAAGCTGGGCTTCACAGGGGGCGCAGGCTCACGGTTGGCCTTGCTCCGACCGCTTACGATGCGCCACCGCTCGACGCCGGGCCTTCCAACCCGAGCCTCTCTTTTAGCCCTGACTCGCACAAGTCTCATGCAAAGGGCGTGGATTCCTGTCACAATAGGAAAGTTGCGCTTCTGGGCGCATTTGGACTCGGTTCACGATACAACACGACGCCAGAGTGAAGCTACAACGTGGTTTTGCTCTGGTTTTCGCGGAGGAGAGCGCATGTTCAACCCCCCCACCCTCGAAGACCTTCAGGAGACCCGCCGCGCCAACGAGAAGCTCGTTCTCAAGGCGCTGGAGAGCAAGCCCGAGTGGGTCGAGACCGAACTCGCCAAGACGACCAGCCTCGCGCTGTCTCACCTGCGCGCGGCCCTCGCCAGCCTGCTCGATCAGGGCCGCGTGCGCCGCCTGCCCGGCACGGGCACCCGCGCGGTGTACGGCCTCGCCGATCCCGGCCTTGCCGACGTGCCCGCCACGCCGCTGACGAACGACGCCAAGCGCGTGCGCGACTACCTGGAGGGCCGCGCCGACAGCGCCCTGTACATGAGCGAGCAGCTTCGCATGACCCGCGAGGACGTGATGAAAGCTCTGTCGCTCCTGAACGCGCACGGCATGATCACCTGCACCTTCGTGGGCAGCCTCGTGATCTTCCGCCTGCGCGAGACCCAGGCCCTCGGCCAGGAGCAGAACGCGGTGGGCAAGAAGAAGCAGGTCGCCTGAGCCTTCACCCAAGCACGTCCCGGCCTCCCCACGCGGGAGGTCTTTTCTTTTTGTCCCGCTGGCCGCTGGCGGCTGGACGCTGGCTGCGCCTGCCCCCGCCCCTCTGTTACTCTAGGCCTCATGAAGCTGGTGCTCGCCGTAATTCAGGATGCCGACGCCGCCGCCCTCGTGCGGGTGCTGTCCGAGAATGCCTTCGAGGTGACGAAGCTCGCCAGCACGGGCGGCTTCCTGCGCGAGGGCAACACCACCCTGATGATCGGCGTGCCCGACGAGCGCTTCGCCGAACTCAAGCGCCACGTGCAGCGCACCTGCCGCACCCGCACCCGCCTCGTCTCGCCCGGCGTGCCGATGGGCGAGCAGGGCGAGGGGATGGTGGGCGACCCGGTGGAGGTTTCCGTGGGCGGCGCGGTGATGTTCGTCCTGGGCGTGCAGGAGTTCGTGAAGGTGTGACCACGCCGCCAACCTGACCTCTAGCTCACCCCCAGCGCCGCCAGTTCCTCCCGGAGTTGCGCGGCGTTCTCGTAGCGGACGGCGTGCATCCCGACCGAGCGGGCCGCCTGCGCGTTCTGCTCCCGGTCGTCGATCATCACGGCCTCGTCGGGGCGGATGTGGGCGAGGCTCAGGCCCAGGCGGTAGATCGCCGGGTTGGGCTTCATCACGCCCAGGTAGCAGGAGGTGAAAAAGCCCAGCAGGAAGCTGCCCAGGTCGTAGGTGCGGATGCGGTACTCGTTGAGGTCGCGGCCCTCGTTGTTCAGCGAGTACATGCGGTAGCGCCCCTCCAGGCCCCGCGCGACCTCCAGCGCCAGCGACTCGCCGTGCGGCAGGCTCTCGGCCTCCATCGCGGCCCGGAAGTCGTCCGGCGTGAAGGAGCGCGGCGCGTGGAACACCGTCTGCTCCATGTATTCCGCGAGGCTCATGCGGCCCAGCTCCAGCTCCGGGGCCGCCAGCTTGTGCCGCTCGCCGAAGTCCTCCGCGTCCAGCCCGAAGCGGGCCACCACGTCCGCCCGCTGCTCGCGGTCCCACCCGTTCGTGAGCAGCACCCCGCCGATGTCCCAGAACAGCACTTTGACTGGCATGCCTGAGCGTACCCCGGCGAGGGTGGCGGGGGTGATGGGTGATGAGGAACGCGTGATGGGGAAAACAGGAATCGCTGCCCCTCATCACTCATCACTCAACCCTCATTACTTTCCCTCTAGCCGTCCAGCCCTCCGTCCGACAGATGCAGCACCTCGGCCAGACGCATCAGCGTGTCCTGCACCTCCTCCGGGGCGGTGCGGGCCAGTCCCTCCACCTCGGCACCCATCGGGGGGAGGGAGGCCAGCGCCTCGGTGTACTGCCCGGATTGCAGGAGTTCGGCGACCTTGCCCAGTTGCGCGGCGAGCAGGCCCCCGGCGGGTTCGCCCGCGACGGCGGCCTGCCACGAGCGCAGGTGCGTGACGGCGAGGTTCGGGTCGATGTTTTCCGCGCCGCCCGTGAGGAGGGCGAGCGTTTCATCCAGTTGATTGGTCATGGTCATGGGGGAAACCTCCGCCGCTCAGAAGACCCGACCCCGCCGTGCCGGACGGTAGGACCGCCCCCCGTGTGAAGCGAGGCTGAAGGCTCTCCCCCGGTGCTCCTGCGGCTTCTGTCCACTCATCGACTACTCTGGATGACGCGCTGGGGAGGAATCGATGACGGGGAATAGAGGACGAAGGATGCGCGTCTTGAGGGTGATTGGGATGGGGAGGGGAACGGACGGGTGCCGCTCCTCTCATCGTGTCTGGAGTGAGGCCCCCGTGTGACCCACCCGCCGTCCTCTCCGCCCGATACCGAACTCGCGGGCCTGCCACACTGGCTGTACCCGGCGGGCTTCTGGGTGGGCGTCGTCCTGCTCGCGCTGGGTGTGGTGCTGCCGCGCTACGCCTACGTCGGCGTCGCCTGCGTCGCGCTCGTGCCCGTCCTTGCCGCCGTGTGGGTGGCGGTGGGCGCGTGGCGGGGGGACCGCCGCCTCAGCCTCGCGGCCCTCGCGGCGTTGGGTGGGTTGGTCGTCGTCTATGTGGTAAAGGGGTTCCTGCCGGGGAATTAGATGGACGAAACGTTTGGAGAGTTCGGCCCGTTCCCACTCGCCTCCCTTGCTCCCGAAATGCAACTCTCGCGGGCATCCCCCAACCCCTCCGCTCTCTAAGCTGGGGCATGACCCTTCGCGCCGCTCTGCTCGTGCTGACGACGCTGCTCGCCCCCGCCGCCCACGCGCAACGCACGCCGCAGGAGCTGGCGCAGGCGCTCCAGACCGCCGCACGTGCCGGGGACGCCGTCGCTTACCGCAATCTGCTCGCCCCCGGCGGCACGTTCACCGTGGAGGGCGCGAATTTCGCGGCGGACCTGACGCGCAGGGTGCCCGCCGACGTGACCTATACCCTGGGCGATATTCGGGAGCAGGGGACGCAGGCCGACGCGACCCTCACCCTCGTCTGGACGCGGGTGCCCGGACAGGTCAGCCGCGTCACGCTGCCCGTCCGGCTCATGCGGGTGGGAGAGGTGTGGCGCTACGCGGGCGAGGCCTTCCAGCCCGTGCGGACGGAGACGGGCACCCTGCTTGCCCTGAACGCGCCGGGTCTGGCGGAGCGCACCGCCATCATCGCCCCGCTGCTGACCCGCGCCGCCGGGGAGGTGAGGAACGTGCTGGGCCTCCCCGTGCCGGGTGACGCCGTGGTCAAGGTCTACCCGGACTCCTCCAGCCTCAGCGCCAGCGTCTACCTCTCGCTGCCCCCCGTCGCGGGCTGGAACGAGCCGGGGGAGGCGATCAAGCTCGTGCTGGCGGGTGGAACCCCGGCAGAGGTGGAGGGGGCGACCCTGCGGGTGCTGACCCACGAGTTCACCCATCTCGCGGTCGGGCTGGCGGCAGGCGCAGGCCGGGACAAGCGCATCCCCTGGTGGCTGCACGAGGGGCTGGCGAACTTCGCCGCCCGCACCTTCGTCTCCGAGCGCGGGTGGCAGGCGTGGCAGAGCCGGGTCAACGGCTACGCCCGGTCGGGCTGGGTGCCGCTGGCCGACCTCGCCGACTTCCCCGCCGTCCCCGAAAACCGCTGGGACCACGCCTACCGCCAGGGCCTCGGCGTGGTGGAGTTCCTGGCCGAGACACGCGGGAGGGAAGAGCCGTGGCTGTTGGCTAAGACCTTCGCGGAGACCGGGCAGGGGGATGCCGCCGCGAAGGCCGTCGGATTCGCCTCCCTCGGTGCGTTGGAGACGGCGGCGCGGGCGTGGCTGGCCGCAAGGGGCGTCTAAAGGTCGAACGGTCGAACCGTCCAAAGGCGAAACCGTCCGACCCTTCAAGCGGTTAGACCGTTGGACGGTCGAACGGTCAGACCCTCCGGTGGACAAACGCCCCCCGCGCGCCCTAAACTTTGGACCGAGTTCAAGAATTACAACGGAGCCACCGGAGGTCGCATGAGAATACAGCCGTACCGAATTCAGAGGGCCGCCGTCATCGGCGCGGGCGTGATGGGTGCCGCCATCGCCGCCCAGCTCGCCAACGCGGGCATTCCCGTCACGCTGCTCGACATCGTGTTGCCGGACAACCCGGACCGCAATTTCCTCGCCAAGCAGGGGATTCAGCGGGCGCTGAAGGCCAGCCCCGCCGCCTTCATGGACCCGTCGCGGGCCGCCCTCATCACGCCGGGCAACCTCGAAGACGACCTGAAGAAACTCAGGGACGCCGACTGGATTCTTGAGGCGATCATCGAGAAGCTGGACGCCAAGCGGGACCTGTGGGCGCGGGTGGAGGGGGTCGCCAAGAAGACGGCCATCATCTCCTCCAACTCCTCGGGCATTCCCATGCACCTCCAGATCGAGGGCCGGGGCGAGGACTTCCAGCGGCGGTTCGTGGGCGCGCACTTCTTCAACCCGCCGCGCTACCTGCACCTCCTCGAAGTGATCCCCACGCCGAAGACCGATCCCGAGGTGCTGAGGACCTTCTCCGAGTTCGCGGACCACACCCTCGGCAAGGGCGTGGTCGTCGCCAACGACGTGCCCGGCTTCGTCGCCAACCGCATCGGCGTCTACGGGATCATCCGCGCGATGAAGCATATGGAGCGCGCGGGCCTGACGCCGGACGAGGTGGATGGGCTCACCGGCCCCGCCCTGGGCCGCGCCAAGAGTGCGACCTTCCGCACCGCCGACCTGAGCGGGCTGGACATCATCTCCCACGTCGCGGGCGACCTCGGGAAAGCCACGCCGGAGGACGAGGATTTCAGCCTCACCGACACCTTCCGAAAGCTGGTGGAGGAGAAGAAGTGGCTCGGGGACAAGACGGGCAGCGGCTTTTACAAGAAGACGAAGGACGAGCGCGGCAAGACGAAGATTCTGAGCCTCAACCTCGACACCCTGGAGTACGAGGACCGGGGCAAGGTCAGCGTGCCCGCCGTGGAGGCGGTGAAGAGTCAGCCTCTCGCCCAGCGGGTAAAAGCCCTCTACACCGCCGAGGGCAAGGAGGGCGACTTCCTGCGCGGCGTGATGAACGACGGCTTCTGGTACGCGGCGAAGATGGCCGGGCATGTCAGCGACCGTCTTCAGGACATCGACAACGCCCTGAAGTGGGGCTTCGGCTGGGAGGAAGGCCCCTTCGAGACGATGGACACGCTGGGCGTTCAAACCGTCATCGCCAATCTGGAAGCGGAGGGCCGTACCCTCCCACCCCTCCTGCAAGCCGTGAAGGACTCGGGCCGCGAGCGGTTCTACATGGGCGAGGAGACGGTCACGCCGAGCGGTGAGCCGACGAAGTACGAGGCCCCCTACTTCATCCTGACCGACCTGAAAAAGGACGCGACGAAGGTCATCAAGAAGCGGGCGGGCGCGAGCGTCGTGGATATGGGCGATGGCGTTCTGCTCGTCGAGTGGCACGCGAAGATGAATGCGCTCGGCGAAGACCAGCTCCGTGCCGTGCAGGACGCGCACAAGCTCGTGGGGGAGATGGGCTACGCTGGCCTCGTCCTCGGCAACCAGGGTGAGAACTTCAGCGCGGGGGCGAACCTGCCGCTGGTGCTCGCGCAGGCTCAGGCCGAGGAGTGGGACGAGCTGGACGACCAGATCAAGCAGTTCCAGCAGGTCACGACCTCCATGCGCTTCAGCCCCCACCCGACCGTGGCGGCCCCCTTCGGCCTGGCGCTCGGCGGCGGGTGCGAGTTCTCCATCCACGCCGATCACATCGTCGCCAGCGCGGAGACGTACATGGGGCTGGTGGAAGTGGGCGTCGGCCTGATCCCCGGCGGCGGCGGCACGAAGGAGATGCTGCTGCGCTTCACGGACCAACTGCAACCGGGCCAACCTCTCCTGCCCGCCGTTCAACGTGCGTTCGAACTCATCGGCACGGCGAAGGTCAGCACCTCGGCCCTCGAAGCCCGCAAGCTCGGCTTCCTGCGCGACCACGACACCGTGGCGATGAACAAGAACCGCATTCTGGAGGAGGCCAAGCGGCAGGTCCTCGCCCTCGCGCCCGGCTACGTGCAGCCCACGCCCCGGCAGGACATCCCCGTGATGGGTGACGCCGCCATCGCCGCCGTCAAGCTCGCCCTCTACGGGATGACCGAGGGTGGCTACGCGACCAAGTACGACGCCGAGGTGGGCAAGCAACTCGCCCGCGTCCTCTCCGGCGGGGTCGGCAACAACCGGAACGCGAAGGTCAGCGAACAGCACCTCCTCGACCTCGAACGAGAGGCGTTCCTCACCCTGCTGGGCAAGAAGGGCACGCAGGACCGGATTGCCCACATGCTCAAGACGGGCAAGCCGCTGAGGAACTGAGCGTGAGCGAGCGCCCCCCCCTCCTCGACCGTCTGCGGCACGTCCGCAAGCGCCGCGTCGCCACCTGGGCTGCCCTGGGTTACGTCGCCTTGCTGGGGGTGGCGACGCTGGTCGGTGCCGACATCACCCTGCGGTCCAAGACGCGGTGGGTGAAGGGAGCGTTCGTTCCGGTGGGGCGGCGGAGCAATTCGGTCTACCTGCCTGCCTCGCCGGAGACGCTCTCACGTGGGGTCGTCGGCATCGTGCCGCTGCGGCCCAACCAGGGGCACGCCATCCTGGGACCTGCGAAGATCGCGGGAACGCTCGTGCGGCGCGAGGTTCAGGACGAACGCGGCGTGTTGCCCAACGGGGCGCTCGCCTGGGTCTCCACCTTCGTCTACAACGGCACCCCGGCGCAACTCGGCGTGGAGTACGAGAACACCATCGTTTCCACGCCGTTGGGTGATATGCCAGCGTGGCATATCCCACCTGTCTCCGGCGAGCGGGACGCCATCGTGATCGTCGTCCACGGGCACGGCGGGCAGCGGTCGCAGGCGTTGCGGATGCTTCCGGCGCTGCGGCGCACGGGCACCGGCTCGCTGTTCGTCACCTTCCGCAATGCCCACGGTGCCCCGCGCTCCGAGAAGGGCTTCCACACCCTGGGCGACGAGGAGGCCGAGGACGTGCTGGCGGCCCTGGACTGGGCGCAGGAGGCGGGCTACCGGCGGGCGGTGCTGTACGGTTTCAGCATGGGCGGCAACATCGTCCTGAGCGTGCTGCGGCCCAGGCACGAGCCGTTCCCCATTCCCGTCCTCGGCGTCATGCTCGACTGCCCGGTCCTCGACTGGCGCGCGACCATCCGCTGGCAGGGGCAGCGGTACGGCCTGCCGCCCTTCGTGGCGGGGCATGTGGCGACCCTCGTGCAGCGCCTCGTCACCCGCCGCTCCGGGCAGGACTTCGACGCGGTGGACCAGATCAGGGCTGCCCCCAACTTCAAGCTTCCCATCCTCCTGTGGCACGGCACCCGCGACCGCACCATTCCGGTGGGGCAGGCGGACGCCCTCGCCGCCGCCCGCCCCGATCTGGTGGAGTACCACCGGGTCGAGGGAGCCAAGCACATCCGCTGCTGGAACATTGACACGGCGGGGTATGACGCGGCGTTGGAGGCGTTCGTGGCGCGGGTGTTGGGGGAGGAGGATAACAGTTGAGTAAAGGTGAAGAGCTTATCTTTGACAGAATGGCATTATTCCACCGCAAATTCTACAGCAGTGATGTGCCGCAGCTTTTGAGTGAGGTTGAAGTTGAATCATACGGCATTAAAAATTCTTTTCATCGTGACGATCAAACAGCGTATGCAGGAGCCAGAGTCGAATTACACATCGGTCGTGAGGGGGAATCTTGGTACAAAGTTTTGGTTTGGGGCCTATCTATCAACATATACAAAGATGTAAAGCGATTCAACCTGAAGCAACCCCAAATACAATCTCGACTAAGCGTGTCTGCCGAGAACATACTATCCTCTATGGACGTAGGTTTATCTAATTTTCCTCAGTTCCGTCATATTCTGCGTTTCCCAAAATTCTATTTTCAGGACGTAGAAGACATAGAAACCTTTTCATATTCAGTGGATATACTGCTCGACTCTCTGTTAAAAGACATGAAGGAAAGCTGTTCCAAGGAAAGGCTACAAGAAATTCACCGTGAAATTCTAGACCAACCGCGATACATCCAACCGAAGTCTCAAAAGGAGAACTCCAATGCGTGATGCTGTCATCGTTTCCGCCGTTCGTACCCCCGTGGGACGCGGCGTCAAAGGCACCCTCGCTAACACCCGCCCCGACGACCTCGCCGCCCTGGTGCTGTCCGAGGCGGTCAAGCGCGCGGGCGTGGACCCCTCCATCGTGGAGGACGTGTACATGGGCTGTGCCATCCCCGAGGCCGAGCAGGGCCTGAACGTGGCGCGCATGGCCGCGCTGCGGGCCGGGATGCCCGACTCCGTGGGCGGCGTGACGGTCAACCGCTTCTGCTCCAGCGGCCTCCAGACCATCGCCATGGCGGCGGCGGCGATTCAGACCGGACAGGCGGACGTGATGCTCGCCGGGGGCGTGGAGAGCATGAGCATGGTGCCCATGACCGGCCACAACCCCAGCCCCAACCCCGACCTCGTGGACGAGCGCCCCGGTGCGTACATCGGCATGGGCCTGACCGCCGAGAACGTGGCCGCCAAGTACGGGGTGAGCCGCGAGGACCAGGACGCCTTCGCCCTTCGCAGCCACCAGCGCGCGGCGGCGGCGCAGGACTCGGGCCGGTTCGACGCCGAGATCATTGCCGTGCCCGTGCAGGTGGATAAGGTGAAGGGCACGAAGGTCACGAGCACGACCGTCCCCTTCGACAAGGACGAGCTGATCCGCCGCGACGCGAACCTCGCGGACATGGCGAAGGTGCGCCCGGCCTTCAAGGCGACCGGCTCGGTGAGCGCCGCTAACTCCAGCCCCTTCAGCGACGGGGCCGCCGCCGTCCTCGTGATGAGCGGCGAGAAGGCGCAGGAACTCGGCGTGAAGCCGCTGGCGAAGTTCCTCGGCTTCGCGGTGGCGGGCGTGGAGCCGGAACTCATGGGCATCGGCCCCGTGCGTGCCGTGCCGAAGGTGCTGGCGCAGACGGGCCTGACCCTGGACGACATCGACCTGATCGAGCTGAACGAGGCGTTCGCGGCCCAGAGCCTCGCCGTGGCCCGCGAACTGGGCTTCGACGAGGAGAAGATGAACGTGAACGGCGGGGCCATCGCCCTCGGGCACCCGCTGGGCTGCTCGGGCGCGAAGCTCACGACGACCGCGATCTACGAGCTGCGGCGGCGGGGCGGCGGCAAGGCCCTCATTACCATGTGCATCGGCGGCGGCATGGGCGCGGCGGGCGTGATCGAGGTCTACCCGGAGGAGCAGGGGGCGCAGGCGGCGGACTGAAGCCAGAAGCACGACGTAGGGACGTGGTGGGGGAGACTCCACCCGTCCCTTTTCTTTGTTGCCGCCTGCGCTACCCTGCCCCCCATGCCTGCCGCCGCTCTCCCTCAACGCCCACGCCTGCGCCTGCGCGTGACGGCGGCGGCGGAGTCGCACCTGCGGGCCGGGCACCCGTGGCTCTACGAATCCAGCGTGCGCGAGCAGAACCGCGAGGGCGAGGCCGGGGAACTCGCCGTGGTGTACGACCGCCGCGACCGCTTCCTCGCCGTCGGCCTGTACGACCCGTCCTCGCCGTTGCGGCTGCGGGTGCTGCACGCGGGGTCGCCCGTCACCGTGGACCGGGCGTGGTGGGCGGCCCGGCTGGACGCGGCGTTGCTGAGGCGAGCGCCCCTCTTCGGCCCGGACACCGACGGCTACCGGGTGCTGAACGGCGAGTCGGACGGCTTTCCCGGCGCGGTGGTGGACCGTTACGCGGAGACGTTGGTGCTGAAACTGTATACGGCGGCGTGGTTCCCGCACCTGCCGCTCTTGCTGGAGTTGCTGGGGGAACGCTTTCACGGCTTCCGGGTGGTCCTGCGCCTCAGCCGCAACATTCAGGGGGCGGCGGAAGAAGTGGGCTTGTCCGACGGTCTGACGCTCGTAGGTACGCAGCCGGACGACCCGGTGATCTTCCACGAGTCCGGCCTGCGCTTCGAGGCGGACGTGGTGCGCGGGCAGAAGACGGGTTTCTTCCTCGATCAGCGCGAGAACCGCCGCCGGGTGGGGGAGATGAGCCGGGGGCGGCGGGTGCTGAACGCCTTCTCGTTTTCCGGGGGCTTCTCGCTGTACGCGGCGCGCGGTGGGGCGAGCGAGGTCGTGAGCCTCGACATCAGCGCCCACGCCCTGCGGAGTGCGGAGCGCAATTTTGCCCTCAATCCTGAGCTGACTGCCCGACACGAGACCGTCCAGGCCGACGTGTTCGAGTGGCTTTCTCAGACACGGCGCGACTTCGATCTCATCGTTCTCGATCCCCCGTCCCTGGCGCGGCGGGAGTCGGAGCGGGCGGGGGCCATCCGCGCCTACGGCAAGCTCGCGTCGGATGGTCTGCGCCGCCTCGCACCGGGGGGCATCCTCGTCAACGCGTCGTGTTCCGCCCACGTCAGCGCGGATGAGTTCTGGGACGTGGTGCGAGGGGCGGCGGACCGCTCGGGCCGGGGGTGGCGCGAACTGGGCACGAGCCGCCACGCGCCCGATCACCGGGCGACCTTCCCGGAGGCGGAGTACCTCAAGGCGATTTTCCTGCAATTGGACGCTTGACCCATCCGCCAAGCCCGGCCATTCCTCTACCCAACTCCCTTTTGTCCTGTGAGCCTCCACCTATCCTGTCGGGCATGAGGGTCCGCCCGTGAACAACGAGATTCCCGTGTCCGCGCTCGGACCACAGGGCGAGGTGATGGCGCACGCGGTCGATGCCTGCGTCCACTGCGGCTTCTGCCTGCCCGCCTGCCCGACCTACACGATCCTTGGCGACGAGATGGACAGCCCGCGCGGGCGCATCGTCCTGATGAAGGAGGTGTTGGAGGGCGAATTGCCGCTGGCCGACGCCGCCCCTCACCTCGACCGCTGCCTCGGCTGTCAGGCGTGCGTCACCGCCTGCCCCAGCGGTGTGCCCTACGGCGAACTCATCACGAGCTTTCGCGGTTGGAGCGAGCCACAGCGGGAGCGGTCTGCGTTCGACCGTGCCAAGCGGGCCGCCATCCTCAAAATCCTCCCCGCCCCGAAGGTCTTCAGCGTCGCCGCGAGGGTCGGCCAGTACGCCAAGCCGCTCGCCCCCCTCCTGCCCGCCGCCCTCCGCGCCCCGATGGACCTGCTGCCGGAAAGGGTTCCAGCCATGCAGCCCAGCGCGAGGGTGACGCCCGCGAAGGGCAAGAAACGGGGCCGCGTCGCCTTCCTCGTCGGCTGCGCGCAACAGGCCCTCACGCCGAACTTCAACGCTGCGACCCTGCGCGTCCTCGCTCGCAACGGCATCGAGGTCGTCATCCCGGAGGGGCAGGGCTGCTGTGGGGCCGCCGCCCTCCACACGGGCGCACGGGACGAGGCGCTGCGGCTGGTGCGCCGGAACCTAGACGCCTTCGATCCTGACGAGTACGACGCCATCCTCTCCAATGCGGCGGGCTGCGGGGCGGGTCTCAAGGAGTACCCGGTCGTGTTGCACGGCCTGCCGGACGAGGAGCGGGCGCGGGCCTTTTCCGCGAAGGTGCAGGACATCTCCGAGTACCTGAACGGGCTGCTCCAGAGTGGGGACCTCGAACGGCCCATGCCCACCTCCCGCCACCTCACCGTCGCCTACCACGACGCCTGCCACCTCGCCCACGCGCAGGGCGTCCGCGCCGCGCCCCGCCAGTTGTTGAAGGCCATCCCCGGCGTCACGGTCGCTGAAATCCCGGAGGGCGACCTGTGCTGCGGCTCGGCAGGCACCTACAACCTCGAACAGCCCGAACTGGCGAACCAGCTTGGAATCCGCAAGGCAGGGCACATCCTCTCCACCACGCCCGACCTCATCGCTAGCGGAAATATCGGCTGCCACACCCAGATTCAGAGCCACGTGCGGCGGCAGGGAAGCCGGGTGCCGGTGATGCACACCGTCGAGGTACTGGATTTGGCGTACCGGGGGGAGCTGTGACTCGCTGCGCTCGGGGTCTAACGGTCGAACGGTCTAACTGTCTAAAAGAGACTGCGGCTCGGCCCGTTAGACCTTTAGACGGTTGGACGGTTGGACCGCCTGAAAGGCACGCATGACCCCCGAAAAAGTTGCCCTCAGCCCCGGTTCCCCTGCCCCTAAGCCCCGCTCGAACGGGACGCCGGACAATAGGCTGGCCGCCGAGCTGACTCGCGCGCTCGGCCCGAAGAAGGTGCTGTCTGCTCGCTCTGAGCGGTTGAACTACCGTTACGACGCCATCCAGTTCGGGGAGACGCCGCTGGCCGTCGTGCTGCCGGAGACGACGGCGGACGTGGTGACGGCGGTGCGGGCGGCGCGGGCGGCAGGCGTACCTATCGTGGGGCGTGGCGCGGCGAGCGGGCTGAGCGGCGGGGCGGCCCCGTTGCGCGAGTCGCTGGTCATCTCCTTTACCCGCATGACCCGGCTGGAGGTCTTCCCCGAGCGGCGCGAGGCGCGGGCGCAGGCGGGCGTGGTCACGCTGGCGGTGACGGAAAAGGCGAGGCCCCACGGCCTGATCTACCCCCCCGACCCGGCGAGCTTCCGCACGAGCACCATCGGCGGCAACCTCGGCGAGAATGCGGGCGGGCCGATGTGCTTCAAGTACGGCGTGACGGGCGACTACGTGAAGGGGTTGGAGTTCGTGGACGCGGAGGGCGAGGTCCATCGGCTGACCCGCGATGCCTACGACCTCGCCGGGCTGCTCATTGGCTCGGAGGGAACGCTGGGCCTGATTACCGAGGCGACCCTGCGCCTCACCCTGCCGCCGAAGCACACTCGCACCCTGATGGCGAGCTTCCCGGAGGTGGGCGAGGCCGCCGAGGCCGTCAGCGCCGCCATCGCCGCCGGGGCCGTGCCGAGCAAGCTGGAGTTCATGGACACCGCCTGCACGAACGCGGTGGAGGATTACCTCGCCGTCGGTCTGCCGCGTGAGGCGGGCGCGGTCCTGCTCGTGGACACCGACGGCGACGATCTGGAGACGGTAGAGGAGGAGCGCGCGCTCGTGGAGGCCGCCTGCCTGAACGCCGGGGGAACGGTGCGCCGCGCGGGAAGCGACGCCGAGAGCGCCGCGCTCTGGCAGGCCCGCCGCAGCGTGTCACCCGCTCTGGGCCGCATTCGCCCCCAGCGCATGAACGAGGACATCGTGGTGCCGCGTTCCGTCCTCCCCGACGTGGTGCGCGAGATTCGCGCGCTCGGGGATGCCTCGGGGCTGCCCCTCGTCCAGTTCGGCCACATCGGGGACGGCAACCTCCACCCCAACATCCTCTTCGACCCACGCCGCGAGGATGTCCACGCCGTTCACGACCTCGCCCACCAGATCGCCCTCGTCGCCATCCGTCACGGTGGCGTCCTCAGCGGCGAACACGGCATCGGTACCATGAAGCGTCCCTTCATGCGCGAGGCGGTGGACCCGGTGACGCTCGGTGCCCTGTGGAGCGTCAAACGCGCCCTCGACCCGTCCGAAGCTCTCAACCCCGGCAAGATTCTGCCCGACGAGGACGAGGCCCATGCCCATCCTTGACCTTTCCCCCGGCGACCAGACGGTGACGGTGAGCGGAGACGTCGGACTAGTGGAAGTCTACGCAGCGTTGCCACCCGGCCTCTTCCCGCCCTTCCCGCGCGTGGAGTTGCCCGGCGGCGTGGGCGGACTCGTCTCGCGCGGGGGCTTCGGGCAAACTTTCTTCTTCGGGGCGGAGGTGCTGGGCGTGACCTTCCGCTCCCCCTCGGGCCGCGTGGTGCGGGCGGGTGGGCGCACCGTGAAGAACGTGCAGGGCTACGACCTGACCCGCCCCTTCGTCGGCTCCTTCGGCGCGCTGGGCGAGGCGTTGGAGGTCACGCTGCGGCTGAGACCCGGCCTGAATGTGCGACACGTCGCGGCTCCCGGCAGTCTCGCCACACTTGGGGACGTGAGCGCCCGCTTCGCCTGGCAGGACGGTGGGGAGGTCCACCTGATGCACTTCGGCCACGCCCGCGAGGTGGACTGTGCCCTGAGCGTCCTGCCCGCCGCCCGCGAGGTGACGGAGGCGCTGGATCTCCGCCCCCGCTTTCCCGACGGGCTAGGGGTGGGTGAGGGTGCCGACCTGCGCGACCGCCGCTTCGGCTGGGTGAATAGCGGGGCCGCTCCACCCATGCCCGCCCTGTTCGGGAAATTGGCGACGGCGCTGTAAACCACTTACCGGCGGCGTTCGTCCCGCCTGCGGACGCGGGCCACGACGACTGCCCACAGAGCGATCAGTACGGCGGCGAGGCCCATCGTGCGGGCGGAAGTGGCGTCGTCAGAGGGGGCGGGAGGTCGAACACGGGTCCGGTCCGGGGATGGCATGGCGGCTCCTGAGTCCTGAGAGGACTTGACCACAGCATAGGTCCGCCGATGCTGAGACCTGACGAGTTTGAGGGCAAGAGCCGAGAGGCCAAGTCCCCCCGCCCCTCCTGGCGACTGGCTGCTGGCGACTGGCGACTCTCCCCCGACCGCTCCTCTACGCTGTGGACCATGACCAACATCGGACCGGGGCCGGGCCGGGCGAGGCAGACGCGGGTGTACGTGCGAGGTCTAGGCGGTGAGCGCCCACGTGTGCCTGTCGCGCCGCAAGCGTTGGAGCGGGGAGCTCGTACCAAGCTCAGTGCTCCCGACTTCGCCTATCTCGCAGGCGGGGCGGGCAGCGAGCGGACGATGGGCGCGAACCTCGCCGCCTTCGAGCGGGTGCGACTCGTGCCCCGTGTGCTGAGCGGCACCCGCGAACGTGATCTGAGCGTGGACCTGCTCGGCCTGCGCCTGCCCACGCCTCTCCTCCTCGCGCCCATCGGGGTGCTGGAGTGCGCCCACCCGCAGGCAGACCTCGCCGTGGCCCGCGCTGCCGCTGCCCAGGGGGTGCCCTTCGTCTTCTCCTCGCAGGCGTCCGTGCCGATGGAAGCTTGCGTGCGGGCGATGGGCGACTCCCCCCGCCTCTTCCAGCTCTACTGGGGCACCGACGACGAGGTGACGCGCTCCTTCGTGCGCCGGGCGGAGGCGTGTGGGGCGCGGGCCATCGTCCTCACGCTGGACACGACGCTGCTGGGATGGCGACCGCGTGACCTCGACCTCGGCCACCTGCCCTTCCTGCATGGGCGCGGCCTCGCCCAGTACCTCAGCGATCCGGTGTTCCGCTCGCGCTTATCGGAGACGCTTCCCACGCCCGCCGTCCAGCCGCCGCGCACGCCCGCCCTCATTCGCGCCGGAGTTGAACTGGCCGCGAAGGGCCGCGCGTTCGGCCTGAGCGTGGGGCAGATGCGCGCCGCCGCCGCCCGCTTCACCGCCACCTACACCCGCCCCGACCTCGGCTGGGACGACGTGAGCCGCCTGCGCGAGTGGACGGGCCTGCCCATTCTCCTCAAGGGCATCCTCCACCCCGACGACGCACGGGAGGCCGTTCGGCGCGGCGTGGACGGCCTGATTGTGAGCAACCACGGTGGACGACAGATCGACGGGGAGGTGGCGGCCCTCGACGCCCTGCCCGGCGTGGTCGCGGCGGCGGGGGACCTCCCGGTTCTCTTCGACAGCGGCATCCGCACCGGCTCGGACGTGGCGAAGGCGCTCGCGCTGGGGGCGCGGGCCGTGCTGCTGGGGCGGCCCTACGCCTACGGTCTCGCGCTGGCGGGGGAGGCAGGTGTCCGCGAGGTCATTCAAAACGTGCTGGCCGAGTTCGACCTCACCCTCGGTTTGCTCGGCGTGCGGGCGGCCCGCGATCTTGGACCGGGGCACCTCGTCCCGCACTGACCCATACAAAACTCTGACCCGGCGGCGTATTCTGGGGGGCGTGCCTAAACATCTTCCCCTGATGGCCGCCCTGCTATTGGGCAGCACTCTTTCCGGTTGGGCGGGAGCGCAGACCGTCGAACTGCGAATCCTGGAGACCACCGACCTCCACACCAACGCGCTGGGCTACGACTACTACCAGGACAAACCCACCGGGGAGGCCGGGCTGGAGTACACCGCCTCGCTGATCAAGGCGGCCCGCGACGAGAAGCGCAACACGCTGCTCTACGACAACGGCGACCTGATCCAGGGCAACCCCCTCGGCGACTTCGTGGCGCGGGTGCAGCCCCTGAAGGCCGGTCAGCTCCACCCCATGCACGCGGCGATGCGCGTCCTGCGCTACGACGCGGGCAACCTCGGCAACCACGAGTTCAACTACGGACTGCCCTTCATCCAGCAGGTCGTGGCCGCCGCGCCCATGCCCTACGTGAGCGCGAACGCCTACAAGGACGACGGCACGGGCAAGCCCGGCGAGAACGCCTTCACCCCCTACCTGATCCAGCGCAAGGTCGTGTACGACGCCGAGGGCCGCCCCTACGTCCTGAACGTCGGCGTGATCGGCTTCCTGCCGCCGCAGATCGTGAACTGGGACAAGTCGCACCTTGAGGGCAAGATCGTCACCACCGACATCGTGGAGGCCGCCCGCAAGTTCGTGCCGCAGATGAAGGCGCAGGGCGCGGATATCGTCGTCGCCATCGCCCACAGCGGCATCACCGCCGATTACCAGCCCGGCCAGGAGAACGTCGCCGCCGAGCTGACGAAGGTGGAGGGGCTGGACGTGGTGCTCAGCGGCCACAGCCACCAGGCGTTCCCCGGCCCAGTGTACCAGAGCATCCCCGGTGCCGATCTCACGAAGGGCACCATCAACGGCAAGCCGGTCGTGATGGCGGGCTTCTGGGGCAGCGACCTCGGCATCGTGGACCTGAAACTGAATTACGACCGCGCCGCCCAGAAGTGGGCCATCGCCGACAGCCAGGCGAGCCTGCGCCCCATCTGGGACAAGACGGCGAAGAAGAGCCTCGTCACGCCCGAGCCGCGCATCGCTGCCGCCGTTCGGCAGGCGCACGAGGGCACCCTCGCCTACGTGCGCGGCAAGGTGGCCGACCTCACGGCCCCCATCACCTCCTACTGGGCGCTCGTGCAGGACGACCCCAGCGTCCAGCTCGTGAGCAACGCCCAAACCGCTTACGTGAAGGCCGCGCTCGCCAGCACCCAGTACAAGGACCTGCCGATCCTCTCCGCCGCCGCGCCCTTCAAGGCCGGGGGCCGGGGCGGGGTGAGCTACTACACCGACATCCCCGCCGGAACGCTCGCCATCAAGAACGTCGCCGACCTGTACGTGTACCCCAACACGGTGCAGGCCGTCCTCGTGAACGGCGCGGGCGTGCAGGAGTGGCTGGAGCGCAGCGCCGGACAGTTCAAGCAGATCGACCCGAGCAAGACCGAAGCCCAGGCCCTCGTGGACGACAGCTTCCCCACCTACAACTTCGACGTGCTGGACGGCGTGACCTACGAGATCGACGTGACCCAGCCCTCGCGCTACAACAGCCAGGGCGAGGTCGTGAACGAGGGTGCCCGCCGCATCAAGAACCTCCAGTATGGGGGCAAGCCCATCGACCCGGCCCAGCAGTTCGTGATCGCCACCAACAACTACCGCGCCTCGGGCGGCGGCTCCTTCCCCGGCCTGAAGGGGCAGAACATCGTCCTCCAGGCTCCCGACGAGACCCGTGAGGCGCTGGTGCGCTTCTTCAACGAGCAGAAGACGGTGAACCCCACCGCCGACGGCAACTGGAAGCTCACGCCCATCCCCGGCGCGACCCTGCTTTACGTCAGCAGCCCCAACGCGCAGAAGTCGCTGCCCGCCGGGGCGACGCTCCTGCGGACGCGCGAGGACGGCTTCGCGGAGTACACGATCAAGTTCTGATCCTGGCGGCGAGCAAGGAGGGAAGCGACGTCACGTCGCTTCCCTCCTGCTGTTTTGTACACTCACAAAGAGGCAGACAGGCTCTTCATCGATTTGAAGCTTGTCTGCCTTAAGAGCAATCCTTATTCCTCGTTGCGAATGACGTTGATGTACGGACCTGCCACCGTGGTGACGATGCCTGTGGTCATGTCCTCGACTAACCAGTTGACGTGGTACGCCCCCGGATTGGCGAAGGTCTGGCTAACGGCAACGCTTGAAGTTGCGTTGGCATTGAATGCCATTCCGATCTGCTCACCATCTTTGTAGACGAGGGCAGCTACCCGACTGCGGTTGGTGATGCCGCTCAGAGTCCACTCTCCACTGGTGTAGTTCAGCTTGCCGACCGTGGTGATCGGTGTGGAGGGGAAGGGCGAGGCGGTTGTGCTGTACAACACGCGAGCCGCCCGAGTTTGGCTACGGTTGATAGTAATAGGAATACACTGGATGTTGCGGTTACCTTCAGTGTCCACTGTAGTGACACGCAAGTCATACCGCTGGTTGATCTTATTGTCCGGCACGTAGGCCGAGCCGTCGATGTCAAGGTTGGGGAGCGAGGGATTCCCGAACAAGATGGGCTTCTCGTATCCCAGATTGAGCATCAGGACGTCCACGGCGGTGCTTCCTGCAGCGGGTTGGCTTTCCAGACATTGAAGCGTGCCGTTTAAGGACAGCGGCTTGGTGGCATCGAATGGCCCCACAACACGCGCTTCCACGACGGACACCCCGGTATTGTCACTGACGCCGATCAATATTCCGGATTCGCTGTCCATTTGGGCGGGCGTCCGGTTCTCCGTAATGGCCGGGAAGCGGATCGTCGCCGCCGGAGGCAACACGCTGGTTGTGTTGGAAGTGAAGCGGCTACTTGTCTCCAGCGCGCGGGTAATATTCGCGCCCGCTGGGTCCACTGCCACCGTGGTTCGGGTGCGGATGGTGTACGTATCGGCGGGCAGTCCCGCCATGTCGAACTGGGTGTTGCAGGTGAGAGAGTCTGTGTCGCCCGTGCAGACGCTGGCCTCGGTGATGTCGATGGTCTGTTGCAGCACCACCACACCCCGGTAGTCGAGGATATCCACTTGAATGGTTCGCGGATTGACTGTGTAGTCGGCGCTGCGCTTGGTCAAGGTGACTCGCACCGGCACAAGAGGCGTGGTGACGGTGGCACCGTCCGACGGGGAAGCGACGGAGAGGTTCGGGCTGGTCAGGTTCTGAACCTGCACGGCCTTCTCGATGCTGACGCCGCGCAGGTTCGACTTCGTGTAGGCGATGACCTGAAGTTTGAGACTCCCGTTGGCGAATTTGGTGGTGTCCACGCTGAAAGTCGCGCGGGCTTGCGTCGTGGTGTAAGTCGTGTTGTCGATGACGCCGTTGGAATCGGTGATCTGGAGGACGATGCGGTCGGCTTCGCTGTTCGCATCGAAGTTCCCCGAAACGTTCACGCTCATGTTGCCGGAGAACGGGCCATTGCCCACGACTTGAAGGACGGGCGCGGGTGCCGCCTCGACTGGCGTGGTCTCGCCCCCCTCCCCGGTCGTGCTGCTGCTCACGCTCAACGCAAAGTTCACCGCATTTGCCGCCCCGTTGAACGTCACCGTCACCGGAAGGTTCTTGGCGCTGGGGTTGGCGGCGTACACGCTGGCGAAGAGGGTGCTGTCCTTGAGGCTGGCCGTGAGGCTCCGCGCGCCGAAGGTCGTGCCGCTGACGTTGTAATCGCAGGCGGCGGAGGGGTCGGTGGCGGCGGCGGTGCAGGTCAATCCGGCGGGCAGACTGACGGCGGGGATGGCGACGGTGGCCTTCTGGTCCGCGCCCGTGCCCCAGGCGACGGTGGCGCTCGTGACCGAGGTGGGCTTGGCCCCCGCCGGGTTGGTGAAGGTGTAGGCCGTGCTCGCGTCGGACGTGCCGTCGGCTCCGAGCGTGACGGCGCTGGCGCTGGCGCTGACCACGACGTTGTTGCCGGTGTCACTCTGGATGGTGCCACAGGCTGCGAGGGCCAGGGCGAGGGTCAGCGGGGTCAGTCTCTTCATTCGGCGGGGTCCTCCGGTTCGGCGCGGCTGAGGTCGGGGTTGAGGACGTAAAAGGCGAGGCGTTTCATGCCCGCCAGGAAGTCCACGTTCTCCACAATCACACCACGCCACTCATCACTGATTTCTTGCAAACCGGAGCGTTCCACCGTGCGCGGCTGAAGGACCACCGGGGCGAAGTTCAGAATGCCGCGCACCCCCGCCTCCGCGAGACTCTGTGCGGCGTCCTGCGCGCGCCCCTGCGGCACGGCCAGGAAGCCCATGTCCACCCGCGTGCCCCGCACGAAGCCCGGCAACTCGTCGGTGTGCCGCACCGTCAGGCCGCGCACGCTCTGGCCGACGAGGGCCGGGTTCACGTCGAAGAGACCGACGTACTGAAACTGATAGTCGCTCGCGCCGGGATAGTTGGCGATGGCCTGTCCGAGACGGCCCACCCCCACGATCACCACGTTCCAGGTCTGGTTCAGGCCCAGCACGCGCAGCAGCTCCCGCCGCAGGATGGGCACGGTGTAGCCCATGCCGCGCGTGCCGAAGCGTCCGAAGTACGCTAGGTCCTTGCGGACCTGAAAGGCCGTCACCCCGGCGCGTTCCGCGAGGTCGGAGCTGCTCGTGCGGCCCACGTCCTGCGCCTCCAGCCCCTCCAGAATGCGGAGGTAGGTGACGAGGCGGCTGATCGTGGCCGTGGGGATGCCCGTCACGCCTCACCGCACCCGGAAGAACTCGAGACCGCCCGCCGCGAGGTCCGTCTCGGCCCGCGTGAGGGCGTTGCCGCTGAAGGGGCCGATCAGGACGGTCACTTTGCGGCCATCGGGGGCGCTCACCGTCGGGGCGTAGCCCTCTCCCCTCAGCCGCGCGACGAGGGTCTGCGCGCTCTCCGCCTGATCGAAGGCCCCCACCTGAAGGTAGACCGGGCTGCTCGGTGCGGCGGGAGTCGTTGCGGGCGTGGGAGTGGGGGTGGCGGCCTGGGGACGTGGCTGCGGCTGCGGCGCGGCGCTGGGAGTGGCAGCGGGGGGAGTGGTGGCGGGTCCAGTGGCCGGGGCAGGAACAGGTTCAGGGGGTTCGGGCGTCACGGCGGCGGGTGTCGAGGGGGCAGGTGCGGAGGGCGTGACCCGGTTCGAGTCGGGAACGGGAGTGGGCGCGGGTTCCGGTGCCGGGGTGGGCGCGTTCTCGGTCACGGTCCCACCTCTCAGGTTGCGGCCACGGGGCGGGTAGATCACCGCGCCGGGGTAGGCCCGCTGGATGTCGGCCAGAGCACGCCGGGCGCTCGCCTCGTCCGCGAAGGGGCCGACCTGCGCCACGACCTGACTCCCGAGGTCGATGGGGTAGACGGTGTAGCCCAACTCACGCACGCCCTCGGTCAGGCGCTCGGCGGTGCGCGTCGTGGCGAAGGACCCCAGGCTCACGCGGTAGTCGCTCCGCAGGGGCGTGCGCCGCTCGCTCGTGGCGACCGCACCCCCCGCGCGGGGCGGGGCAGCCGTCGCCGCCGTGGAGGGCTGGGCCGGGGTAGGTTCCTCCGCCGTGGGCGGTACGGTGATCGTCGTCTCGCCCGCCTCGGAGGGGGTCGTCGGCGTGGACGCGACGGGATCGGCGGGCACCACGGGAATCTCGGCTGTGGGCGTGTCCTGCGGGGTGCTGGGAGGGATGTCCGTGCTCGGCTCGGTGGTCGGTTCCTCGGTTGCCGGGGCGTCGGAAGCGTCCGCCGTGGGAGACTCGCTCGTTCCGGTCGCGGTCTCGTCCGTTTCCGAGGAGGCGGTATCAGCCGTCTCAGACGAAGTTTCCCCCTCCTCACCGGAGGCGAGGGGGGGCGTGGTGGTCCCGGCGCTGGTTTCGTCCGGTGGGTCGTCCGTGCCGGGGGCGCTGGGGATGGTGATTGTTTCTGTCGGTGGCTCGGCGACGGAATCGGTGTCGGTGGCCCCGGTGGTTGGAGTGTCGGCGGTCGGGGTGACGGGCGGCGTCTGCGCGACGGGCTGGGCGCGTTGGCCGATCAGGAGGGCGGCGAATCCCCCGAGCAGCAGCAGCACAAGGAGGCCGATCAACAGGTCGGGCCAGCGGCGGGCCTTGCCGGGGCGGGTCATTTCAGTGCCCCCTGCGCCTTGCTGCTCCCGAGGTTGGCGGCGGTCTTCAGCGAGAGCCGGGCGTCCGCCTCACGGGTCTGGGCGCGCTGGGCGAGGCCGAGGAGATACCACGCCTCGGGGTCCTTCGGACGCTCGCTCACGAGGCCGCGCAGCACCGCCTCGGCCTCCGGGTAGCGGGCGGCGGCGAGCAGCGACGAGGCGAGGTTCTGCCGCGCGGTGGGAGTGGGATCGAGCTTCACGCTCTCGCCGAGCGCGGTGGCGGCCCCCGCGTAGTCCTTCAGCGCGTAGGCGCTCAGGCCCAGCCACAGATAGGTCTCGGCGTTCGGCACGCGGGCGGCGCTGGAGCGCAGGGCGGCGCGGGCGGGGCCGTACTGCCCCTGGCGGTACGCGGCAACTCCCTGAACGAACTGCGCGCGGGCGAGGGTGGCGGCGTCGGGCGTCAGGCGCAGGGCGGAGGCGGCGTCGCGGGCGGCCCCGGCGGTCTGCCCCAGCGAGAGCCGCACGGCGGCCAGCCCGGCACGGTACGAGGCGCTACGCGGGGCGAGGAGAACGGCTCCCTGGTAGGCAGCGAGCGCCCCGGTCCGGTCGCCCCGCATCACCCGCAGTTCGGCGAGGCGGGCGAAGGCTGGAGCGTTCCGGGGGTCGGCGCGGGTGGCCTCCTGCGCGGCGAGCACGGCCCCCCGCAGGTCCCCAGTCGAGGCGAGAATGTCCGCCTTGCGGAGCAGCAATCGGGCACGGTCGGCCCCGTCTTTGATTCGACCGACCACCGCGTCGAGTTCGCGCACCGCCCGGCTGCCGAGGCCCTGCGCCACGTAGATGTCGGCGACGAGGAGTGCGGCGTCCACGTGGCCGGGCTGGCGCTGGAGCACCGCGTAGGCCCCCGGCAGCGCCAGCGCCCCCTGCCCCGCGAGCGTGCGGGCCTGTGCCAGCCGGAACCCCGCCTCCACGTCGTTCGGATCGAGCGCCACGGCCTCGGCGAGGGTCGCGCTCAGGCCCGCGAAGTCCCCGGCGCGGGTCTGCTCGGCGGCGAGGGCCTCCAGCACCTGCCGCTGGGGGGCAGCATCCGCCTTGCCGCGTGCCAGCGTCGCGGCCTCGGCGTAGAACTTCAGGGCGTCGGCGTGGCGGCCCTCGCGGGTGGCGATCACGCCGAGGTTGTACGGCCCCTCGTATCGCTCGGGGGCCAGCGCCGTCAGTTGCGTGAACTCGAAGGCCGCGCCCTTCAGGTCGCCCTGCGCGAACAGGGTCAGCCCCAGCCCGAAGTGAGGCTCCGGCTGCGCGTAATTCTGTGAGATCAGCCGCTCGAAAAGGGGGCGGGCCTGCCCGAACTTCCCGGCACGCAACGCCGATTGCGCCTGCCCCAGCGTGGCGAGCTGCGCCGGGGTGAAGGGGGTGACGGGCACGGCGGGCTTGGCGGGGGCCGTCGGGTCCGCCGGGGTCGGGACGGCGGGCACGCCCGGCACGCGGGGAACGGCGGGGGGGGGCATTTGGTTCAGCGTGTTCTGCACGAAGAGGGCCGCCGAGGTGTCGAGCAGCGTCTGCGCCGAGGCGACGGGGGCGGCGGCCAGCAGCAGGCTGAGCAGCACCTTGGGGTTGGGTTGAGTCACCGGGGGCCTCCTGAACGGGGAACGGGGGAATCGTAGCGGTCCGGCTCTTTCTGAACCCTTACTTCCCAAGCGGGGTCGTGTGGGTGCCGCCATTGTCCCACGGTCCAGTCGAACTCGTGCTGAGGGGCGGGCCGGAGGGGGCAGGCGTAACCGCATACCTCGTCAAGAAAACATGCCCACCGAGTACGGCAGGCACGTCGAAAGGGGAGACGTGTGGGGTTACGCCGGAACCGCCCCCGCCACCGCGCCGGGCCGCTTGAGCGCGAGCTGCCCGCACGCCGCCCCGGCATCCTTGCCCCGAGAGCGCCGCACGCTCACGTCCACGCCGCGCGCCTCCAGCGTGTCGTAGAACGCCTGAATCTGCGTTTCATCGCTCGACTCGAAGCCCGAGCCGTCCCACGGATTCATCGGGATGAGGTTGACATGGCTCACCAATCCTTCCAGCAGGTCGGCGAGCAATTCCGCCTGCCACAGCCCGTCGTTCACCCCGCGCAGCATCGCGTACTCCAGCGTCACGCGGCGGCCCGTCACCGCCTGGTACTCGCGGGCGGCGGCCATGATCTCGGGGATGGAGTTGGCCGCCCCCGTCGGAATAATGCGCTGGCGCGTCTCCTCGTCGGGCGCGTGCAGGCTGATCGCCAGCTTGAGGCCGAGGTCGTCCTCCCGCGCGAGCCTGCGGATGCCGTTCGCCAGCCCCACGGTCGAGAGCGTCACCCGCCGCTTGCTCATGCCGAGCGCCTGGGGGTGCAGCAGGATGCGCGCCGCCGTCATCGTGTTCGCGTAGTTCAGCAGCGGCTCGCCCATGCCCATGAAGACGAGGTTCCGCAACTCGCGCGGCGCAATGCCCTCGCCGCCCGCCACCGCCAGCACCTGCCCGACGATCTCGCCCGGCGTGAGGTTGCGCCCGAAGCCCATCGCCCCCGTCGCGCAGAAGGCGCACCTGGCGGGGCAGCCCACCATCGTCGAGACGCAGATCGTCTTGCGGTCGAGGTAGGGCATGTAGACGGCCTCCATCTGCCGCCCGTCGTGCAGCGTGAAGAGGTACTTCACCGAGCCGTCCGCGCTGCGAACCGTCTCGATGTCCTTAAACGGGTTGAGGTGGAACTGGGCGCTCAGGTCGGTGCGGGCCTCGGCGGGCAGGTTCGTCATCGCCTCGAAGGTCCCTACCCCCTGCACGAAGACCCACTCCAGCAGTTGCCGCCGCCGGAAGCCCTCCAGCGGGTACGCGTCGGGGTGAAGGTCGAGGAGAAGCTGCATCAGGAGAGTTTACGGCCTGGGGCGGAGGAGGGGCAGGGGCAGATGCACCTTCGGCGGATTCGGTGTGAAGGTGGGAGTACGCTGAAAGAATGAGCTTCAAGATGTGCGCCCGTGTTCTTGCCCTGGCCCTGCTGCCTGTCCTCGCCGCGCCCGCTCTGGCAGGTGGAGGACGTGCGTCGCCACCCCTGATGCCGTTCGCGGAATCCTTGCGTTTCAGCGGGGAGTCCGTGCCCTTCATCATCGAGATCGATCTGGCCCGCACACGCACTCAGCCCGCCGGTCCTCTTCGCATCCTGGTAACGGCCATCACGCCAGAAGGAGAGGCCGTCAACATCGGGAGCCGTCCCGTTCAGGCCGGTGAAAAGCTGACCTGGCAAGGCCGATTGCCTGCGCGGGGCAACCTGATCGTCCACGTACTGGACGCTGACAGGACGACGACCAGCACCGAGATTCGCCGTAACGCCCAGCCCGTCCGCCTCGTCATCATCGGCGACGAGAAGGGCAACTTCGGCGTCAGCGATGGGCGTTGCCCGCCGCGCACGAGTGGGATTTGCAGCAGCTTCGAGTTACGTTCCGAGTAAACGACGGCCTCCGCTCCCGCGCCGCCCGCTCTACCCTGACCGCATGGCCGCACCCGACCCCAACCTCGGCGTCCTCACGGCGATGATCACCCCCGCCGTCCTGATCAGCGGCGCGGGCACCCTCCTCATGAGCACGAGCACCCGCCTGGGCCGCACGACCGACCGGGTGCGGCACCTCACCGCGCGCTTCAAGGTCCTCGTGAGCGAGAGCGGGCAGCAGGAAGCCCTGGCACGCGAGGAAAAGCAGATGATCATCCGCCAGCTTCCGCGCCTCGCCCACCGCAGCCGCATCATCCAGCGGGCGATGACGGCCCTGTACCTCGCCGTCGCCCTCCTCGTGCTGACGAGCATCCTGATCGGCTCGGCGTCCCTCTTCGGCACGTCGTTCGGCTTCGCCCCGGTGGTCCTCGCCATCCTGGGGGCGGCGTCCCTCGCTTATGGGGCGCTATTACTAAGTTTCGAAACGCGGTTGAGCGCGCGGACGACGCAGGAGGAGATGCAATTTCTGGTCAATCTGGGACGGCATTACGCGGGGCTTTACGACGATCAGGAGGTCAAAGGGTAGGGTTTGAACTGCTCACGCCCAATTTCTCTAGCACCCGGTTGAATTTTTTGCGGGTAGGGTCGTTCCACTTTGTACCTGGAAAAGCCGTAATGCTTCGTAAACTGTACAAGCTATTGTTTGCCCAATCCCCAGGTTGAATTTCCCACCACTCAAACTCCACATCCGGCAGCTCGCCCGTCGCCGCTTGACCCTCATATGAGGTTCGGAGCGGGTTTGTGAGTTCTGGACCGGGCTTGAGTTTAAGACCATCAAGGACTGAGAGAAGTATAAGCTTTGCTTCCTGAAATTCGGAGTCATTCAACCAAAGCGTATGCCACAGTAGAAGGAGTGCTGTCCCGGCGGGTAACATCGGGTTGGCTTTCTGGATAACTTGAGCGAGTTTCAATGCTTCTGCCCATCGGAAGATGGGAAGCTGGCAGTGACAATCGCTGTGTCCTAGCAACCCGCCATCAGGGAGATCGGCGTTCTTAAGGTAGTAGTAGAATTCTGAATAGTGATGGCTGACCGAGGCATTGAGTGAAAGAACCAGGCGATAGCCGTATGGCAGCGTCAAGATGAGTTCGGGGCAGAAGACCGACTCGCTGAAGCCGTTGAAGGAATAGTGTTCAAGGTTCTTGACCCACTCCAGGTACTTGTCTTCCCAGGCCACAAGTTCGGGTAAGAAGACAGCCCAAAATCCGGGCTGCGTCAGTTCCACTGGCAGAATAGGTTTTGTCAGCGCTTCCCGGTGATGCTCTTCCACGACGCCTCCTCACGGTGAATGTACCAAGCAAAAGCCCCCACCCGTCGCCGAGTGGGGGTCTTCGAGTTCAGCCGGGCTTCAGTCGCCGTAGCTGGGGGAGATGGTCGTGCTGCCGGGGCGCGTGTCGTCGTAGCGCTGCGTGCCCGTCACCGAGTCGGGGCTGCGGCTCTCGTCGCCGTACTTCTCCAGCGTGCGGTCGTCGGCCACCTGCATCTCGCGGACGGTGGTGAGGCCCGTGCCCGCCGGGATCAGCTTGCCGAGAATCACGTTCTCCTTCAGGCCGATCAGGTCGTCCACCTGCCCGCGCATGGAGGCTTCCGTCAGCACGTGCGTCGTGTGCTGGAAGGAGGCGGCAGACAGCCAGCTCTTCGTCGTCAGGCTGCTCTTGGTGATGCCGAGCAGCACCGGCTTCCACGAGGAGGGCGTCTTGCCGTCCTGCAACGCCAGCGCCTCGTTCGCCTGGTCCACTTCCCAGCGCTCGACCGTCTGACCCTCGAGCAGGTCGGTGTCGCCGCCGTCGGTGATCTCCACGTAACGCAGCATCTGCCGGACGATGACCTCGATGTGCTTGTCGTGGACCTTCACGCCCTGCGAGCGGTACACGCGCTGCACTTCCTCCACGAGATACCGCTGGGCGGCGTCCGTGTCGCGGTAGAGCAGGAGGTCGTGGGGGTTCACCGCGCCGCGCGTGAGCGGCTGGCCCGCCTCCACCCGGTCGCCGTCGCGGACGACGAGGCGCAGGGCCTTGCCGATCTTCGTGGCGGTCTTGGAGGAGTACTGCTCGTCGTCGGCCTCGATGCGGACGAGGTAACGCTCCTCCTCCTCCTCGATGCGGACCACGCCGTCGCGGTCGGCGACGACCGCCTGGTTCTTGGGCTTCCTGGCCTCGAACAGCTCGATCACGCGCGGCAGACCCATCGTGATATCGCCGCCGCCCGCCACGCCGCCCGTGTGGAAGGTCCGCATCGTGAGCTGCGTGCCCGGCTCGCCGATGGACTCCGCCGCGACCACGCCGACCGCCTCACCCATCGAGACGGGCTTGGCCTGCGAGAGGTCGTAGCCGTAGCACTTCTGGCACACGCCCGCCTTGACGCGGCAGTTCAGCGGCGTGCGGACGAACACCTCACCGAGCGCCTTCGCGTCCCGCGTGATCGCCTTCACGTCCTCCAGGCTGAGCATCGTGTCGGCGGCGAGGGTGCGCCCGTCCGACAGCTCCACGTCGGCGGTGAGGGTGCGGCCATAGATCGAGGTCTCGATCTCGCTGCCCTTGCGGCTGCGCCACTCGCCCGTCCGCTCGTCGGTCGCGCCGAGGGGAATCACCGTGTAGTCGGTGGTGCCGCAGTCCACGTCGCGGACGACGACCTCGTGGGCCACGTCCACCAGCTTGCGGGTCAGGTAGCCCGAGTCCGCCGTGCGAAGCGCCGTGTCCGCGCCACCCTTACGCGCCCCGTGGGTGGAGATGAAGTACTCGAGCACCGTCAGGCCCTCGCGGAAGGACGCCTTGATCGGCACCTCGATGGTCGAGCCGTCCGGGCGGGCCATCAGGCCGCGCATGCCGGCGAGCTGGCGAATCTGCTGCGGGTTGCCGCGCGCCCCCGACTGGCTCATGATCCACAGCGGGTTGAAGGGGTAGTTCTGGCTGAAGTTGTCGAACACCGCGTTCTTCACGGCGTCGGTGGTGTCGTTCCAGAGCTGCACGACCTGCTTGTAGCGCTCGTCTTCGGTCATGAAGCCGAACTCGTAGTTCTGCTCGATCTCCTTGAGCTTCTCGTCGGCCTCGGCCAGCAGCTCGCCCTTGTTGGGCGGCAGCACGATGTCGTCGATGCCGATGGTGATGCCGGAGGTCGTGGAGAGCTTGAAGCCGCTGTCCTTCAGGGCGTCGAGCAGCCCGGCGGTGGCCTCGATCCCGAGGTGCTTGAAGCACCCCATGATCATGTCCTTGAGGTTGTCCTTCTCGTAGGCGGTGTCGAGGTTCACGAGCGTGTCGACGAGGTGCGCCTGGTTCCCCAGCGCCTCCTGCACGAGGCGGCGGAACATCACGCGCCCGGCGCTCGTCTCGTACACCGTGCCGTTCAGGCGGATGCGGACGTGATCCTGGTAGTCGATCCCGCCGCGCTCGACGGCCATGATCGCCTCGTCGGGGCTGGAAAAGACGTACTTGACGCGGCCCGGACTGGTCTCCTGCCCGTTCACGGTGATCGGCGTGTTCAGCGCGACCCGGCCCTCGTCCAGCGCGGCCAGGGCGTCCTGCTCGCTGCCGAACTCACTGCCCGCGCCGAGGTTGTCGCGGCGAAGTTGCGTCAGCGTGAAGATGCCGAGGATGATGTCGCGGCTGGGCTTGACGTTCGGCTCGCCGTTCGCGGGCGAGAGCAGGTTGTGGGCCGAGAGCATCTGGATGCGCGCCTCCGCCTGCGCCTGCGCGCTCAGCGGGACGTGGATCGCCATCTGGTCGCCGTCGAAGTCGGCGTTGAACGCCTCACAGACGAGCGGGTGAAGCTGGATGCTCTGGCCCTCCACGAGCACCGGCTCGAACGCCTGGATGCCGAGGCGGTGCAGGGTGGGCGCGCGGTTGAGCAGCACCACCTTGTCCTCGATGACCTCTTCCAGCGCGTCCCACACGCTGTCCCGCGTGTCGCGGTAGCGCTCCAGCATCTTGCGGGCCTGCTTGATGTTGGTGACCTCGCCCTTCTCCTCCAGCACCTTGAACAGGAACGGCTTGAAGAGTTCGAGGGCCATGCGCTTGGGGACCCCGCACTGGTGCAGCTTGAGCTGGGGGCCGACCACGATCACCGAGCGGCCCGAGTAGTCCACGCGCTTGCCGAGCAGGTTCTGCCGGAAGCGGCCCTGCTTGCCGCCGAGCAGGTCGGTCAGCGAGCGCAGGCTGCGGTCGGAGCCGGGGTTGGTGACGGGGCTGCCGCGCCGCCCGTTGTCGATCAGCGCGTCCACGGCCTCCTGAAGCATCCGCTTCTCGTTGCGGATGATCATATCGGGCGCGCCCTGGCCGATCAGCTTCTTGAGGCGGTTGTTGCGGTTGATCAGGCGGCGGTACAGGTCGTTGAGGTCGGAGGTGGCGAAGCGCCCACCGTCCACCTGCACCATCGGGCGCAGGTCGGGCGGCATCACCGGCACCGTCTCCATGATCATCCACGAGGGGCTGTTGCCGCTGCGCTTGAAGGCGCGCGTCACCTCCAGCCGCTTGCGGGCCTTCGCGCGCTTGTGGCGCGAGGAGTCCTTCATCTGCTCGCCGAGTTCGGCCTCCAGCACGTCGAGGTCGAGGTCGTCGAGGAGTTCCTTGACCGCCTCCGCGCCCATCTTGGCCTCGAAGTCGTAGGACTCGATGACGCGCACCTGCTTGCGCACGAGGTCGATCTCGATGCGCCCGCTGATCTCGCTTCTGAGGTTGCCGGAGTCGGCCAGCTCGTCGCCCGGCTCCACGCGGTCGCCGTTCACGACGAGGGGTTCGTCCTGATAGGCGTACACCTTCGCCTTCGAGACGATGATGCTCGCGGGCGCGTGCAGCGTGATCACGCCGTCGGCCCCCGCCACGATCTCCTCGTCCTTGTCGATGGCCCCGACGACCTTCTGGCCCTTGCGGACCTCGGAGCCGTCGCCGACCAGCACATGCATCGTCGGGTTGATGGGGTACTCGGCGCGGCGGGTCCAGTGGACGCTCACCTTCACGTCGCCCTTCTTCTTGGGAAAGGTGACTTCGCTGAGGCGGCTGTCGCGGCTCACGCGCAGGCGGCTGCCCGCCCCGGCGGTCGCCAGCACGGCCCCGGCCTCCACGATCTCGCCCTGAACGACCCCCACGCTCATGCCGTGCGGCACGTACACGCGGGCCAGCAGCTCGCCCTGCGGCGCGGCCTGCTCCTGCTCCTCCTCACCCTCCACGGGTTCGGGGGCGGCCACGGTATCGCGCAGCTCGATCAGCACGCTGTCCTCACCCAGGTCCACCAGGAAGGCGGTGCCGTCCACCGGCGAGGTGATCTGCACGTCACCTTCGAGTTCGCTGAGGATGTCGCCCGCGCGGAAGGCTTCCTGCTCCACCAGCACGTCGGCGGGCAGGGGCAGGCTGGCCTCCACCTGCTCGGCGTAGGCGATCTCGGCGCGGCGCGGGAAGCGGTACTGCGCGAGGCCGTCCATCTTCGAGACGACGTTGCCGCCGAGCGACTGCCCGCGCGTCACGTACTCGCCGTCGCGGATGTTCGCCTCCTGCCCGTTCGGGATGGCGTAGGTCTCCTGCCGCCCGAAGCGCAGCTCGCGGTACTCGTCGTCGGTCAGGAGTTCGCCGCGCTTCAAGGGACGCCCGTCCTTCTGCGCGTTCAGGGGCTGGGTCACGAGGAAGGAGGAGAAGTACAGCACCTTCTCCAGTTGCCCGGCGCTGAGGTCGAGCAGGGTGCCGATCTTGCTCGGCGTGTCCTTCACGTACCAGATGTGCGCGGCGGGCGTGGCGAGGTCGATGTGGCCCATGCGGTAGCGCCGGACCTTGCTGCTCGTCACCTCGACGCCGCAGCGCTCGCAGACCTTGCCCTCGTAGCGCTGGCGCTTGTATTTGCCGCAGGCGCACTCGTAGTCCTTCATCGGCCCGAAGATGCGCTCGTCGAAGAGGCCCTCGCGCTCGGGCTTCAGGGTGCGGTAGTTGATGGTTTCCGGCTTCTCGACCTCGCCGAACGACCACTCGCGAATCTTCGCGGGGCTGGCGATGGCGATGCGGACCTTGTTGAAGTCTTTCATTCAGGCTCCTGGGAATGGAGGCTTGGGGAGGTGGTCTAACCGTCTGAAGGTCTAACCGTCAAACCGCTTCACGGCATGGGGCGCTCTGTTGTTTGACAGTCAGACCGTTTGACCTTTAGACAGCGCGTCAGCGCTTAGGCATCATCCCTTCAAAGATGTCCACCGCACGGTCCCCGTTGTCGAGCACTTCGACATCGAGGCCCAGCGAGTGCAGCTCCTTCACGAGCACCTTGAAGGACTCGGGGATGGTGCTGCCCGACACTTCCTCACCCTTGACGATGCTCTGGTAGGCGGCGTCGCGTCCGTCGATGTCGTCGGACTTGATGGTGAGCATCTCCTGGAGGGTGTGCGCCGCGCCGTAGGCCTCGAGCGCCCACACTTCCATCTCGCCGAAGCGCTGACCGCCGAACTGCGCCTTGCCGCCGAGCGGCTGCTGGGTGATGAGGGAGTACGGGCCGGTCGAGCGGGCGTGCAGCTTGTCCTCGACCATGTGGTAGAGCTTCATGACGTACATGGTGCCCACCACGACCGGGCCGGAGATCGGCTCGCCCGTGCGTCCGTCGAACAGGATGCTCTTGCCGGTGCGGGCGAGCTGCATCTGGGCAGGCTCGTACTCGCCGTTGGGGGGGCTGATGACGCCCACCTTGGCGGCGCGCTCCAGCACCTCCTGCTCGCGCTTGTCCACCTCGAAGCCCTCGTCCTTGCGGCGTTGCAGGCGTTCGGCGGCGGCGACCTCCAGCATCTCCTTGATGGCGATCTCAGTGGCCGAGTCGAACACGGGCGTCACGAACTTCTGCCCGGTCAGGCGCGCGACCTCGCCGAGGTGCGTCTCCAGAATCTGGCCGAGGTTCATGCGGCTGGGCACGCCGAGCGGGTTGAACACGAGGTCGACGGGGGTGCCGTCTTCCAGGTAGGGCATGTCCTCCGGCGGGAGAATCTTGGACACGACGCCCTTGTTTCCGTGGCGGTTCGCCACCTTGTCGCCCACCTGAAGCTGGCGCTTCTGGGCCACGTACACGCGCACCATCTCGCGCACGCCGGGCTTGAGGTCCACGCCCTCGTCGCCCCGGCGGAAGCGCACCGTCTTCACCACGATGCCGCCCTGGCCGGACTGCACGCGCAGGGAGGTGTCCTTCACCTCGCGGGCCTTCTCGCCGAAGATGCTGCGGAGCAACCGCTCTTCCGGGGTCGGCTCGCTCTCGCCCTTGAAGCTGGTCTTGCCGACGAGGATGTCGCCGGGCTTGACTTCCGCCCCCACGCGTACGATGCCGTCCTCGTCGAGGTCACGCAGCGCGGCCTCGCTGAGACCGGGGATATCCCGCGTGATCTTTTCCGGCCCGAGCTTGGTGTCGCGCGCCTCGATCTCGTCCTTCTCGATGTGGACCGAGGTGTAGAAGTCCTTGCGAACCAGCCCCTCCGAGATGCAGATCGCGTCCTCGAAGTTGAAGCCGTCGAAGGGCATGATGGCGATGGTGATGTTCTGCCCCAGCGCGAGACGCCCGAGGTCGGAGGCGGGGCCGTCGGCGATGACCTGACCGGGCCGCACCTCGTCGCCAACGCCCACGATGGGGTGTTGATCGAGGTTGGTGCCCTGGTTCGAGCGGGTGAAGCGCACGAGTTCGAAGGTGCGGATGTTGCCCGTCACCATGCCCGCCTGCGGCGCGTCCTCGGTCAGCGTGACCTGGATCACGCGGGCGTCCACGTAGCTCACGCGGCCCGTCACGTCGCTGATGACGCTGGTGCCGGAGTCCGTGACCACGCGCTCCTCGACGCCCGTGCCCACGGCGGGGCTGTCGGCGCGCACGAGCGGCACGGCCTGCGACTGCATGTTGGAACCCATGAGCGCGCGGTTGGCGTCGTCGTGCTCCAGGAAGGGGATCAGCGACGTGTTGATCGAGACGATCTGCTTGGGCGACACGTCCATGAAGTCCACCTCAATGGGCGTGTACAGCAACGGATCACCCTTGCGGCGGGCCAGCACGCGCTCGTCGGCGAAGGTGCCGTCGGCGTTCAGCGGCGAGTTCGCCTGCGCGATGGTGTAGCGGTCCTCGATGTCGGCGGTCATGTAGATCACGTCGTCCGTGACCTTGCTGCCCTCGACCCGGCGGTACGGGGCCTCAATGAAGCCCAGCGCGTTCACCTTCGCATAGCTCGACAGCGAGGAGATCAGGCCGATGTTCGCGCCCTCGGGCGTCTCGATGGGGCAGATGCGCCCGTAGTGCGTGCGGTGAACGTCGCGCACGTCGAAGCCCGCCCGCTCGCGGGTCAGCCCGCCCGGCCCCAGCGCCGAGATACGCCGCTTGTGGCGCAGGTCGGACAGCGGGTTCGTCTGGTCCTTGAACTGCGAGAGCTGGGAGCGACCGAAGAACTCGCGCATCGCCGCCACGATGGGGCGGTTGTTCACGAGCTTCGTCGGCGTGGCCGCGTCGGGGTTGCCGAGCAGCATCCGCTCGCGCACACCGCGCGCCATGCGGCCCATGCCCACCCGGAGCTGGTCGGCCAGCAACTCGCCCACCGTGCGAACGCGGCGGTTGCCGAGATGGTCGATGTCGTCCTCGGTGACGGGGACCTCGTTCACCACGCCGTCCGCGTCCGCGCCGAGGCCCACCGTCTCCAACCCGCGTTGCAGCGCCATCAGATAGCGAATGGTGTCCACCAGCCCCGCGTCGCTGAACTTGCCGTCGGTGAAGGTGAGCAGGGTGCGTTCCTCGCGGCTGACGCCCAGTTTGGTGTTCATCTTGAAGCGGCCCGGCTCGCCGAGGTCGTACCGCTTGGGGTCGGCGAGCAGCCCGTAGAGGTACTGGATCGCCTTGTCGCGCTTGGGCGGGTCGCCGGGGCGCAGCACGGTGAACAGACGCAGCAACGCCTCGTCGGCGCTCATGCCCGCGCTCTTGTCCTCGGGCAGCTCGGCGTCCGGCTCGAACTCGGTGAACAGCGCCTTGAGCTGAGCATCGTCGTAGCCCAGCACCCGCAGCAGCATCGCCACCGGGAACTTGCGCTTGTTGACCTTCATCTCCAGCACGCCCGCGTTCATCTCCAGCTCGATCCACGGCCCGCGCTTGGGCATGGGGATGATCGCGGCGGTGTAGAGCTTTTTGATGCCCTTGTAAGAGGAGGTGAAGTACACTCCCGGCGAGCGATGAATCTGCGAGATCACCACACGGTCGGCCCCGTTGATGACGAAGGAACCGTCCTCGGTCATCAGCGGCAGGTCGCCCAGGAACACCTGATCTTCCTTGATCAGGCCGCTGTCCTTGTGGATCAGTTGCAGCTTGGCGTACATCGGGGCCTGGTACGTCAGGTCCTTCTCGCGGCACTCCTCGGGCGTGTAGGGCGGCTCGCCGAGGCGGTACTCCAGAAAGTCGAGTACGAGACCCGTCGAGCGGCCCTTCTCGGTCTCGTCGATGGGGAAGACCTCGCGGAAGGCGCTCTGGAGTCCGGCGTTGTCACGGGCGTCGGGTGCCCGGTCGGCTTGCAGGAACGCCCGGAAGGAGTTCACCTGCACCTCGGTCAGGTTCGGCAGCGGAATCACTTCGGCGATCTCGCCGAAACGCTCTATGCGCGGCCTCTGGCTACTTAGGCTCATTCACACCTCGCGCACCCTGGACGTGCGGCTGCGCCCCTCGGGGCAGGGAAAAAGGCGCAGGCGAGACGGCAGCTCTGAGCGGCTGCGTCCCGGAAATCAGGGTTTAGTTGTGGAGCTGCGTCGTCTTCAAAATCTCCTGCCTGACCCATCATGGCCGGCCACAGGTGAGTATAGGAGCTTGTGCCCGCACCCGTCAAGCCCGGCGGGGGGCGGGGCAAAAGCAGTTGAGGGCCTGGTCTAGGATGGAGGGGTGGACGCCCTGCAACCGTACCTCCCCCTGATCTTCAACGTGCTTCGCGGTCTGGCGGTCATCGGCTTGGTGCATGCCATCATGACCCGGCAGCAGGTGTTCTGGATGTTTCTCCTGGCCTTCGGGGCGCTGTTCGGCAGCCTCTTCGGCATGATCGGTGCTGCGCTCTACACCATTCTGGTCTTCGTGCCCTGGCTGCGGGGCCGGGGACGGGTCGCCGGACAGGCGGTCGCGCGCGGGGTGGAGGCCATCAAGCCCCTCGATCTCCGCATCCGCGAGGCGCAGGAACGGCTCTCGGAGAGCGACACCCTCGCCAACCGTACCGACCTCGCCGCCCTGCAAGCCCGCGCGGGCCGTCCCGACGAGGCGCAGGCGACGCTGCAACCTCTCCTGAACGGCATCTACGCCGACGACCCGGTGGTACTGCTCACGAGCGCCGAGCTTGAGCTGGCGCGGGGGAATGCCGCCGCCGCCGAGGAGCTGCTGGGCCGGGTGGACCTGAAGACGAGCGCGGCCACCCGCACCCGTAGCCTGACCCTGCTCGCCCAGGCGCAGGAGGCCCAGCGTAAGACCGCCGAGGCCGACGCCACCTACCGCGACGCCATGACCGCCGCCACCACCGAGGAACCCCGCGCCCGCTACGCCGCCTTCCTGTTGGGGCAGGGGAGACGCGACGAGGCCCGGCAACTTCTCGACCAACTGGCCCGGACAGAGCAGCGCGCGACCAACCTCTACCGCCGTCAGGAGCGCGAGTGGTTCCAGATGGCGGCGGGGCTGCGGCGGGAGCTGAAGTGAATTTGTACGAGCCGGAGGTGATCACGCTCTGGGTCGTCAGGTCATCAGACGAACAGGCGCTCCTTGAGGCCCTTGAGTTCAAGTACGACGAGGTAGGTGAGGTCGTCCTCTCGCCCTTCGCTCAGGCTTTCCGCATCGGCTGGTACAACGACGATTTTGCGGAGCTGCACTTTGGCCGCCCTACAAGTGAGCTAATACGTGAGGCGGCGCAGTCATACCGCACGCTGGATGAACAAGCTCTCCGCAGATTGCCCGAAGGGGAGTGGAATGGCCTTTACCTTCTGGCAAGTCAAGCGGGCGAAGCGTGGACTGCTCCCAGCAACCGCCCGCCTATGCCTCACGATGAGGTCAGCATGGGGGATGCCGTCTTTAAGCTGCTGGACACATTCCACGTCCTCTACCGGCCCACATAGCAAAACCCCCAACCTCGCGGCTGGGGGCTGCACCTGCAACGCTCGCTGAATTACCAGCGGTCGTCGCGGCGGGGGGGACGGCTGTTGTAGCCGCCACCGGTGCCGCTGGTCGCGCTCGCCGGGGCCGCTTTGGTCACGACGATGTTCTTGGCCTGGGGACCCTTGCCGCGCTGGCCGGGTTCGATCTCGAACTCGACCTCATCGCCCTCGTTGAGCTTCTTGAAGCCCTGTGCCTGAATGGCGCTGAAGTGCGCGAACACGTCGTCGCTGCCCTCAGTCTCGATGAATCCGTAGCCTTTTTCCGCGTTGAACCACTTCACTCTACCTACTGCCATACTCACTCCTCGTCATTCCCAGCCAAAAGAGGCGCGTTGGTTTTCACCGAATCGCGCCTCACATGGGACTTGCTGGGAAAATAACGAGGTGAGTATGGCGCGTTCCACTCACCATGATCATGACACAGCTCACAAAGCGTGGGCTATGTCGAAAGAACCCACAGGAAAACCCCCAACCTCGCGGCTGGGGGCTGCACTCCCGGTGGGGAAAGGGATTAGCGGACTTCGACCTTCGCGCCCGCGCCCTCGAGCTGCGCGCGGAACTTCTCGGCGTCTTCCTTGCTGACGCCTTCCTTGATCGCGCCGCCCTTCTCGCTGAGGTCCTTCGCTTCCTTGAGTCCTAGGCCCGTGATGGCGCGCAGTTCCTTGATGACGTTGATCTTGCTCGCGCCCGCGTCCACGAGCACCACGTCGAACTCGGTCTTCTCCTCTTCGGGAGCAGTGGTGGCCGCGCCACCCGCGCCCCCGCCCATCGCCACGGCGGCGGTCACGCCCCAGGTCTCCTTGAGACCGTCGATGAGGTCGGCGAGTTCCATGATGGTGAGGGTGCTGAGCTGGTCGATCAGAGCCTGCTTGTCGTAAGCCATGTTGAGTGTCCTCCTGAACTGAAGTTTGGTGAGCGGTGAGGGAAGGGCTTAGGCCTGAGCCTCGGCAGCACCGCCGCCGAGCTTGGCCTGATAGGCTTCCAGAATCCCGACGAAGTTGCTGAGGTGCGCGCTGAGCACGCCCACGAACTCACCTTGCAGGCTCTGCTTGCTGCCGAGGCTCGCCAGACGCTCGATCACTCGCACGTCCACGGCACGGCCCTCGACGAAGCCGCCCTTCATGGTCGGGATGCCCCGGTCGTTCGCCTTAGAGGCGTCACTGAGCGTCTTGGCGACGCCCGCCGGATCGTCCTGCGCCAGCACGAGCGCGCTGGGACCCTTGAGGGCCTCGCTCAGGTCGCGCCCGCCCGCCTGGAGGGCGATGTTGATGAGGGTATTCTTCGCCACGATCATCTGGCCGCCTTTGGCCCGGATGTCCTGGCGCAGCCGCGTGAGCTGCCCGGCGGAGAGGCCCTGGTAATCGACGACGTAAAACGTCTCGATGCCCGTCAGGCTCTCGCGCAGGCTGCCCAGATTCTGCACGTTCTTTTCGTTCGCCACGCTTGAGTCCCTCCTGTGTGGTGAACAAGTTCAGGTGCGCTCGTCACGCCCTGACAACTCGGCGGGATATTTAAACCTGGCTGGGGTCCCCGCTGTCTACGGTGCCAAATTGAGGAAGGTGCGGAGCGCACCGGGGTGCTGAGGTTGGGAGGGGGAGAAGCACCGGGCCTCTCCCCGAGAGGTCAGGCCTGCGAGCCGAGCGTCAAGGGAATGCTCGGTCCCATCGTGCTCGTCAGGTGGGCGCTGCGAAGGTAGACACCTTTGGCGGCACCGGGCTTGGCGGCCTCCAGCGCACCCAGGAGGGCCTGGTAGTTCGCGCTGAGGTTGGCCGGGTCGAAGCTCGCCTTGCCGATAGGCGCGTGGACGACGCCCGTCTTGTCGTTGCGGAACTCGATGCGGCCCGCCTTGAGACCGCGCACCATGCCGGTCACGTCAGGGCCGACGGTGCCGCTCTTGGGGTTGGGCAGCAGGCCGCGCGGCCCGAGCAGGCGCGCGAGCTTCTGGCCGACCTGCGCCATCATGTCAGGCGTCGCCACCACGGCGTCGAACTCCATGAAGCCGCCCGCGATGCGCTCGATCAGCTCGTCGCCGCCGACCACATCGGCACCCGCCGACTCAGCCGCCGCCACGTTGTCGCCCTTCGTGATCACGGCGACGCGCACGGCACGGCCCGTGCCGTGCGGCAGGGAGACGGTGCCGCGCACGTTCTGGTCACTCTTGCGCGGGTCGATGCCGAGGCGGAAGTGAACCTCCACCGTCTCGTCGAACTTCGCGGTGGCGAGGTCCTTCACGAGCGCGGCGGCCTCGTCGATGGTGTACTGCCGGGCGCGGTCCACCTTCCCGGTGAGCGCGCGGTAACGCTTGCCGTGCTTAGGCATGGGGTGCCCCCTCGATGGTCACGCCCATGCTCCGGGCGGTGCCCGCCACGGTGTTCGCGGCGGCCTCGACGCTCCCGGCGTTCAGGTCGGGCATCTTGGTCCGGGCGATCTCCAGCACCTGATCCCAGTTCAGCTTGCCGACCTTCGCCTTGTTGGGGGTGGCGCTGCCCTTTTGCAGCCCCGCCGCCTTGCGGATCAGGTAGCTCATGGGCGGCGTCTTCGTGATGAAGGTGAAGGAGCGGTCCGCGTAGATGGTGATCTCGACCGGGATGATCGCGTCACCCTTGTCGGCGGTGGCCGCATTGAACTCCTTCGTGAAGCCCATGATGTTCGCGCCGTACTGGCCGAGCGCGGGACCTACGGGCGGGGCGGGCGTCGCCTTGCCCGCTGGGAGTTGCAACTTCACGATTCCGGTAACTTTCTTTGCCATGCTGTTCTCTCCTTAGCTCCCCCAAGTCCTTGCAAAAGGAGTGGGGTGCTGGCGCTAAGTTCCGCCGCGAGGATGGAGCGTGAGGACCGTCGCGACAGCAACTTTAGTATTGTACAGGGGTGGGAGGGCGGCTGCCAACCCCACCCTGCGCCGATCTACTTGGCGACCTGCGCGAAGTCGAGTTCGACGGGCGTCTCGCGGCCAAAGATGCTGACGAGCACCTTGACCTTCGCCTGCGGGGCATTGACCTCGCTGATGACGCCGCTGAAGTCGGCGAAGGGGCCACCCGTCACGCGCACCATGTCGCCCGGCTTGAGATTGACCTTGACGCGCGGCGCTTCTTCCTGCTGGGGCTGTGCCACCACGCCCACGGAGGTGAGCAGACGCTGCACCTCGTCGGGGGAGAGGGGCACCGGGCGAGTCGCCGTGCCGACGAAACCTGTCACGCCGTTCGTGCCGCGCACGACCTCCCACGACTCGCCGAGTTCGCCGGGCGAGTCGTCGTCCTCCACGTCCATCTGCACGAAGACGTAGCCGGGGAAGAGCTTGCGCCGCACCTCGACCTTCTTGCCGCCCTCCTGAATCTCGACGGCCTTTTCCTCGGGTTGCAGCACCTGGAAGATTTTGGTGTGGTGCATTCCCAGCCGCCGGGCGCGTTCCATCAGATGCTGCTGCACGCGGTCTTCCTGGCCGACGTAGGTGTGGACGGCGTACCACTCGATGCTCATCGCAACACCGCCTGCACGACCGCTCCGAAGAGGGAATCCATCGCGAACACGATCAGCGTCAGCGCCACGACGAAGACCAGCACGGCCTGCGTGCCCTCGATGACGCCCTGGCGCGTCGGCCACGTCACACGGGCCAGCTCGGTGCGGGAGTCCCGCAAATACTGAATGATCTTCATACGTTCACCTTCAGAGGAGACGAAAGGCGAAACCTGAGCCGGGCACGTGGGGGCGGCCCGGCGGAGGTCTCAGACCTTCTTCTCCTTGAAGACGACGTGCTTCTTCGCCACGGGGTCATACTTCCGCAGTTCCATCTTGGCCTGCGTGTTACGGCGGTTCTTGGTGGTCGTGTAGTAGAAGCCCGTGCCTGCGGTGCTCTCCATCTTCACGATGATGCGCGGTCCGTCCTTCGCCATGTGCTGCTCCTTTCGCGCGTTCCCGCATGTTGCGCGGGGCCGTGCTCCCAGCCCGCCGACCCTTGCGCCGCAGTCGCTGGTAAAAACCCGCCTTCGGGGGCGGGCAATATTCCGAGTATAGGCAGTCGGGCGGCTAGTGTCCACCCTTGCGACGCCAAGAAGAAAGGGGAGGACCTTTTGGCCTCCCCCTCCCGGTTGAATCGCTTCACTGCAAAACTTTTGTGACGACGCCGGCACCGACGGTGCGGCCACCCTCGCGGATGGCGAAGCGCAGGCCCTCTTCCATCGCGATGGGCTTGATCAGTTCCACCGTGAAGGTCACGTTATCGCCCGGCATCACCATCTCCACCCCCTCGGCCAGTTCCACCACCCCCG